>JANOPV010000341.1:0-6862 GCA_031422035.1 Sphingomonas sp.
GGCAAATCCCGCCGAGGTTTTCACGCTCGACAATGGCGACCTTGAGGCCCAGCTGCGCCGCACGGATGGCGGCGACATAGCCGCCGGGGCCGGAACCGAGGACGATGAGGTCGTAGTTAGACATGGGGTGCGCCTTCAAAACCCCTCTCCCCTTGCGGGAGAGGGTAGGGTGTGGGGTTGTCGCGCGTCTGCGCGGCAAGAGATTCCAACGCCGCGAGAATAGTCTCACCGACACCTTCGACGTTGGTCAGAACTTCTGGGTTCCAGAAGCGCAAAATCGCGAACCCCTGGGATTGCAGCCATGCATCCCGCTCGACATCGCAGCCTGACCCCGCATGCTGACTGCCATCCGCCTCGACAATCAAGCGGTGCTCGAAGCACACGAAGTCGACAATATACCGGTCTTCGATAACCTCCTGCCGACGCCAGCGATATGCGCCCAGCCGCCGATCTCGAAGCAGATACCATAGCTTGCGCTCGGCATCGGTCGGATTAGCGCGCATCTGGCGGGCGCGCTGTTTGAGCAATTCGTGTCGCGCTTGCACTTCAGCGAGCGTCATTGGGCTACTTCAAACCCCTCTCCCCTTGCGGGAGAGGTTAGGGAGTGGGGTAGCCGTACGTCTGCACGGCAAAGAGTCCCCATCCGGATGGAATCTTTTTGCGTCGCTTGCCGCGACGCGCCCCCACACCCTCCCACCGCTATGCGGAGGGCCCCTCCCTCTCCCGCAACGGGAGAGGGGTTAGACATGCCGCTTCATTTCTTCGTGTGTCCGCCTAAATTCTGCTTCGAGAATTTCCTTCGGTCGCCCGCTCCCTCGGATGTCCGGAGCCTCCGTCATACGAAGAATGACTTCCGCGTATTCGGGAAAGCGACGCAGCTCATAGATAGCCGCGGCCTTCGACAGAATGCTGCCGCCTTCTTGGCCAATCTTGTCAGTTACTGCGAAAAACTGCTCAAAGCGGCGATACTTCCGGTCTTCACGCTTATCCTCTGTGAACCGCCAAGCAGTCCAAGCAAGGACGGCAAGAGGCAGCGCTAAGCCTGCCCACGCTAACCAACTTGCAAAGTCGGTCGGTCCACTCACGCCACCAACCCCAGCGGTGCCTCGCACAGTTCCTTGAACGCCTTCATCAGTTGCGCGCCGTCCGCGCCGTCAATCGCGCGGTGGTCGAACGACCCCGTGGCGCTCATCACTGTCGCAATTGCCAGCGCATCATCGACCACGAACGGCCGCTTTTCGCCCGCGCCGATCGCCATAATCATGCCTTGCGGCGGGTTGATGACCGCTTCGAACTGTTTGATGCCGAACATGCCCATGTTCGACAGGCTAGCGGTGCCGCCCTGATATTCGTGCGGTTGCAGCTTGCCCTCTTTGGCCTTTGCCGCGAGTGCGCTCATCTCGGCGGCGATGGCCGACACGCTTTTATTGCCAGCGTCCGCTATGATCGGGGTAATCAGGCCACCAGGGATACTGACCGCGACGCTGATGTCGGCGCGGCTATACATAATCATGGTGTCGCCAGCGAAGCTGACATTGCATTTCGGCACCTGCATCAGCGCGAGGCCCAGCGCCTTGATGATGAGGTCGTTGACCGACAGCTTGATGCCCCGGCTTTCGAGGCTGGCGTTGAGTTCGCCGCGCAGCTTGAGCAGTGCATCGAGCCGGACGTCGAGCGTCAGATAGATGTGCGGCACCTGTTGCTTGCTCTCGGTCAGTCGGCGCGCGATGGTTTTGCGCATGCCGGAGAGTTTGACGACCTCGTGCGGGATGTCGGTGCTGACAGGCGCGGTGGGCGTGGGCGCCAAAGCCACTGTGGGCGCGATTACCGGTGCAGACGCAGCACCCATCCTGCTCAAGTCTGCCTTCACAATCCGTCCATTCGGACCGGTGCCGGTGATGGTGGCCAGATCAATGCCCTGCCCGGCGGCGATACGCTTGGCGAGCGGGGAGGCTTTGATGCGGATACCGGTAGGCGACAGTGCAGCGGTGCCTGGCACAGTAGACGTAATTGCGGCGACGGGAGCGGCGGGGGTAGCGACAACCGGGGCAATGGCAACGGGCGCAGCAGCAGGTGCCGCGCTGACCGCATCACCCTCCCCCGCCATCACCAAGATGACGGTGCCGACCTTTACATTATCGGTGCCTTCGGGGACGAGGATCTTGCCGATCACGCCCTCATCAATCGCCTCAAACTCCATCGTCGCCTTATCAGTCTCAATCTCGGCGAGGAGATCGCCGGAGGTTACGCTATCGCCCTCCTTCACCAGCCATTTGGCGAGCGTGCCTTCCTCCATGGTGGGCGACAAAGCGGGCATTTTAATTTCGACGGGCATGACCATCCTCAGGCAAAGGCGATGTGGCTGTTCCACCCATTTTCGCCGCACCGGTCAAGCGGTTTGTCCGGCTTACCCGCTGCGGCACTTGCGTTTCGTGCAACAGCGGTCCAGCCTGTGGGCCATCACAGCGCGGTTGCGCGTTCGTGAGGGTGCCAAAGGGGGCTAAGGCATGCGGACCTATCTGGTCGTTATCGACGACAGCGCGGAGGCGGCGCTGGCACTGCGCTTTGCTGGACGCCGCGCGGCGAAAACCGGCGGCACCGTTCACATCATCGCCGTCGTCGAGCCGCAGGGCTTTGTCGCCTGGGGCGGCGTGCAAGCAACGATGGAAGCGGAAAGCCAGCAAAAGGCGGAGGATTTCGCAGCGGCAGCAGCGGCTGATCTCCACGCCCAATGCGGTGTCACGGCACGCATTTCGGTGCGGCAAGGTGTGGCAGCCGAGGTTGTCCGCGACATAATGGCCGAGGACCCTGAAATTGCGGCGTTGGTCCTTGGCGCGGCACCCGGCGGCGCGCCGGGGCCGCTGATCGAACATTTCACCGGTCATGATGCGGGGATGCTGGTGGTACCGCTCATGATTGTGCCGGGGTCGCTGACCCCCGAAGAGGTCGATCGGCTGAGCTGAGCCTGCGGCCCCCGGAATCAGCGGGACTTGTGGCGGATATTGCCAGGCCGACCACGACGACCCTGCGCACCTGCGCCGGGCCGTGAACGGCCATGGCGCGGCGGGCCACCGCGCCGGGCACCCTGCCCCTCTGGCGCATCGGGTAGCGCGAACATCAATCCGCCGGTTAGGGGGTTGGCCTCAATCAGCCGCAGCGGCAGGCGCTGGCCGGGGGTGAATGTGGTGCCGCTATGTTCGCCAGTGAGGGTCTGTGTCGCCTCATCCCAGCGGAAGAATTCATCGCCCAAGGTCGCGGCGGGCACCAGGCCATCGCCGCCTAGCCCCTCAACCTGTGCGAAAAAGCCGAAGCTCTGCACGCCGGTAATTCGCGCGGGAAGGATGTCACCAACCTTTTCCGAGAGATAGGCGGCGACATAGCGGTCGATGGTTTCGCGCTCGGCTTCCATCGCCCGCCGTTCGGCCTGGCTGATGACTTCGCCGATCCGCGGCATTTGGGTGGCATCGGCGGCGGGCAGTCCGGTGGTCGCCACGATACTTTTGTCAGCCGGCCTAGCGCACTCAAGATTGTAAGCGCTGACGAGCGACCGGTGCACCAGCAAATCGGCGTAGCGCCGGATCGGGCTGGTGAAGTGGCCATAGGACCCCAGCGCAAGGCCAAAATGACCAGCGTTGACCGGACTATAATAGGCCTGGGTTTGGGTGCGCAGCACCTGTTCCATCACCCGCTGGCGCGTTTCAGGCTCCTCAAACTTGGCGAGCAGCCGATTGAGCACCGCCGGGGTCATCACCTGGCCCAGCGCAAAACTCATGTCATAGGTTGCGAGAAAATCCTTAAGCGCAATCAGCTTTTCCCGCGCCGGGGGCTCGTGAACCCGGTACATGACCGGCGCCTTCTTGGCCTCCAGCGCCTTGGCGGCGGCGACGTTGGCAGCGATCATGAAGTCCTCGACCAGCCGGTGCGCGTCGAGCCGTTCGCGGATGCGGATTTCGGCAATCCGGCCCTGTTCGTCGAGCAACACTTGACGCTCAGGCAGGTCGAGATCGAGCGGCGCGCGGGCGGCGCGGGCTTTTGCCAGCAGCGCCCATGCCGCCCAGAGGTGACGCAGATGCTCCGGCGCGGTGCCATCGTCGGTGGCGGCCTGCGCGTCCTCATAAGCAATGTTCGCCGCCAGCCGCACGAGGGCGCGCGTGAAGCGCCATGACGTCACTTTGCCAGCAGCGTCGATCACCAGATGGCAAGCGAGTGCCGCGCGGTCCTGTCCGGCCTTCAGCGAACACATGTCCGACGACAGGCTGTGCGGCAGCATTGGGATCACTTGATCGGGGAAGTAAACACTATTGCCGCGTTTGCGTGCTTCGCGATCCAGCGCACCACCGGGGCGGACGTAAAAGCTGACATCGGCGATGGCGACGATGGCATCAAAGCCGCCATCATCGCGCGGGCACGCCCAGATGGCATCGTCATGATCGCGGGCGTCACGCGGATCGATGGCGACGATGGGCAAATGGCGCAGGTCTTCGCGGAGGGGGTCAGCCAACGCCAATTGGGTGACGGTTCCGGCCTCCGCTTCGGTTTCGGCGTCAAACACATGCCGCAGGTTGAACTTGTGAATCGCGATCAGGCTCAGCGCGCGCGGGGCCAGCGGGTCGGCGAGGCGCTGGGTGACCTTAACGGTCTGACGTGGCGGGCGGCCAGTGATGGACGCGAGCACGAGATCGCCGGGGGCAGCATCACCGGCGTCGCTAACCGGCCATTCGCGGCGCTGGCGTTTGTCGACGGATCGCAACCAGAGCATCGCCTTGCCGCCGGGTCCAGTGTCGGCGGCGAGGACGCCAAGCTGCTCCTGTGCGCCTGCCTCCAGCTTGCGGATCGGGTGGGCGCGGTAGCCAGCACCGGCGGGTTCGATGCGCGCGAGGATACGGTCCCCCACGCCCAGTGCACCGCGGCGACCCTTTTCAATGACCAGCACGCGTGGCGGCGGAATACCCTCAGCTTCCCATTTTTCGGGCACGGCAACCGGCGTGCTGCCATCAATGTCGGCAATGCGTAGCAAGGTAACCGTTGGCAATCCGCCGGCCTTGTGAAAGGCGCGACCCGGCGCAAGATCGATCATGCCCTTGTCCGTCATGTCCTTGAGCAGTGCCTTGAGGGCGATCTTCTCACTGCCCTTCAGGTTGAACGCCTTGGCAATCTCACGCTTGCCAACCGGCTCGCGGGACTTTTCGATGAAGGCGAGGATCTGCTCGGGAGCAGGCAGGCCCGGCTTGGTGAGTGCATTTGCCACGATCAAGGACGCGGCAGCGGGGCGTAGGCGCCGCCTGGGACGGCGGAGGCGATGGGGCTTTCGCTGCCGTCTGCGGCGATGGCCGAGACACCGAAAATCCAATCGTCGATGCGAACGCGGGGAAGAGTTGCCACAAGCACGGAAAATGATGGGGTGGATGGCGTGCTGACAAGCCGGAAATCGGACCGAGCCAGCTCGGTCCAGTCACGTTCGTCAGTCCGCCTCCGCCATAACCGATAACGTTCACCTCCTTCGACTGAGCCGAAGACCAGAACGGTATCTGGCAACACCGCGCCAGTTACTCGCACTGACGGCGGCATCGGCGCTCGCGCTAGCGCGCTCAAGGTCGCAATATTCAGCCTTGTCGCTCTGGCCAAATAGGCGAAGTCCATTTCGTCGGCGGTGTCGCCATAGGTCGTGCCGCTTTCGACGCGGACATTCTGGTGCTGGTGATCATAATCCTCGATGGCCGCAGCAATGCGGATGGCGGGAAACCCTGCCTCCTGCATCGGCAATTGGTCGCCGCCGCGCCCGAAGCGGTCGGCGCGCCAGACCTGTCGCACACCAATGGGCGCACCGGGTTGCGCCGCAATCCCCGCAATGAAGCGCGAGAGATTGCGCGACGGGCCGTCATTCTCGCCGCCCTCTCGCCGGGCCGAGGCACGATAGGCGTCGGTGGCGTCGGCGCGGCCCGCTTCGGAGAACACGCGGACATGCTCGGTTTCGGTCACACCATCCGACCCGCGCGAGCCGCCGACAATATCATTGTTGATGACCGCTTTTACCGTCCAGCCCTGTGCCACCGCATGACGGGCCAGCAATCGCCCGCCATAGAGCCCCTGCTCTTCCCCAGACAGCAGCGCATAGACGATGGTGGTCGGGAAACGCTGGCGCGAGAGCACCCGCGCCGCCTCCAGCACTGCTGCGGTGCCGGAGCCATTGTCGTTCGCCCCCGGCGCATCGCTGGTGGCGTCGAGCGCATCCGACGCGCGGCTATCGATATGAGCAGAGATGATAACAACTTCATCGGGCCGCTCTGTCCCGCGCTGGATCGCCAGAACATTGACCAGCCGGGTCGGCGTCGCAATGCGCGCGCCCTGCACCATTTCCTCAGGCAGCTGGATAGTCAGGCAGCCGCCGCACGCGGCGCTCATCTGCTGGAACTCGCCCTCTGCCCAGCGATTGGCCGCGCCAATCCCGCGGGTCGGGTTGTTATAGTCCGACAACGTATGCCGCGTCCCGAACGCCACCAGCCGCTCTACGTCGGCGCGCAGGCGAGACTCGGAAACGTCGAGCGCGGCAGCTGTCTGAGCATTTTCGGCAGTGTCATTGGCGGCTCGTTGAGCAGCGGCGGGGACAACCGACAGAAACCCCGCAGCCATCATCATCTTGAGCGTTAATTTCATGGCTGCGAGTGATAGGCACACGAACAGCAAGAGCAAGTGGTGTTTGCCGACGCACGGTCTGAAAATGACCGTGATGCTGGTCACGCGACATCGCCGAGTGCTGCAGTAATGTTCTACGCGGGTAATAACGGGGATAGGCATTATGACGCTTCGAAGGAATGTGCGAATTGGCTTGGCGACGCTATTATGCTGCACGAGCGCAGCCGCT
>JANOPV010000342.1:0-17387 GCA_031422035.1 Sphingomonas sp.
TCAACATCTTCGATCTGAGCGATTACGGTGACGCCCTTTGCATCGGCGCGGTGCCCGGCCATGCCTTTGCTGGTGTAGGCCGCCGCGCGGCTGCTGCCTGCATACCCGCGCCCGCCGCTGACATAGTGGCAGGCTTTGACGGCGGCCTCTGCCTCGGCTGCGGTGCGGATGTGGGGCAGGATGACGCCGTCTGCGCCGCAATCGAGCGCGCTCAGGATATGCTCGTGGCTTGCCGACGATGGCCGCACCAGCACAGTCTTCCCGCCCGCGCGCGCGGCCAAGATACAGACATCGAGCGCGGCGCGGTCAAACGGCGCATGCTCGGCATCAAGCACAAGGCAATCGAGGCTGCTGAAGCTGAGCACCTCAACCACATGCGGGTGCGGCGTTTTGATCCATGTGCCAGCGAGCAGTTCGCCAGCGCGCAGCCGGTCGCGAAAGTCTACCACAGGTTTTTACTCGCCAGAACCGCGCCTTCGGCCAGGGTCGCCAGTTTGGCATAGACAATCTCAGGATCAACCACGCCGAACCCGGCAAAGGTCGAAAAGCCACAATCGGTGCCCGCAATTACCCGCTCTCGCCCGACGATATTGGCGTAACGTTCGATCCGTTCGGCAACGACACGGGGGTGTTCGATGAAGTTGGTCGTGCTGTCGATCACGCCGGGGATCAGGATTTTGTCCTCCGGGATGATGTCCGCCATTTCGACGAAGTAATTCCAGTCAGCGGCGTGGCGCGGGTTGCTGGTTTCAAACAGCAAAGCGGCGGGCTTGGCGGCCATCAGCGTCGGCAGGATCACGCCCATTTCGACATCGCAACAATGCGGCCCCTCATAATTGCCCCAGCACACATGCATCCGCACCCGGTCTGCGGGCACATTGCGCAGCGCATGGTTCAGTGCCTCGACATGGCCGCCGATCAGCGTCAGATACTCCGCATCGCTGCGGTCCTTATACATCATGTGGCGGCCAAGGCCGAGGTCGGGGCTGTCGAGTTGGAGGTAAAGCCCCGCCGCGACGATCGCCTCATATTCGGGCCGCATCGCCTCTGCCAGGGCCTCCAGATAGGCGTCTTGGCTGGGGTAATATTCATTGGGCTGGAACAGCGCAATGACACCGGGCGAGGCAGCGTTCATGAAGCCGCCGGTCGGCGGATGCGCAGCCATCGCGGCCTGCATATGCGCCAGGTCATCCTCCAGCGGCGCCAGTGTTTTGAGCGCGATTGGCCCAACACATTTGGGGCGGCGATAGGTCGGGGTGCCGCCGCCTTTGGATTGGCGCTCCAGAAAGCTGGGGAACATCTCCAGATCCTTGGGCGCACTGCGCGGGCTATCGCCGTCAAAGCCGGTAATGCGGTCCTTGATATAGGTGGCGTAGCTGATTTTGGACATTTCGCCGTCGGACACCAGGTCGACGCCGCTATCGACTTGGCGTTTAACAGCGTCGGTAACGGCCGCGCCGATGGTTGCAGAAAATTCGGCCAGATCAACCGCATCGCCGCGTTCCTGGGCAAAGACGAGGTCGGTCACCGCCGCAGAGCGCGGCAGCGACCCGACATGCGTGGTCAAAATCCGGTTGGCCATAAAATCTCTATCCCCTTGAAATAATTGATTTGTTGGAAGTGAGCCAAGTGCTAACTACTTCCACGAAGTCATCCACATTCTCCAGCGGCAGCATATGTCCCGCCCCTGCAACACTCCGCATAGTCGCCGCTGGCGTCGCCGCCGCCCACTCGGCGTGCCATTCCGGCGGGCACAGCGTGTCTTCGGCTCCGCAGGCATAAAGGACCGGCATGTTGAGCAATGGCAGCAGCGCGCGCCGGTCGCCGCGCAGCCGCAGCGCCTCGCTCTGCGCGATGAACATATCCGGCCCCAAGCCCAAGCCCATATCGCGCAGCAGCGCGAGCAGCGGTGCGTTCCCGCGATTGGCGACAGCGAGATAATTGGGCTTCAATTCCTCAACCAGAACCCGTTCCAGCCCGCCCGCGCGCACTTCCGTTTGCTGAACCGGACGGTGCGCGGCGCGCTCGGGCAGGTCGGCCGTGGCATTATAGCCTGCCAGCACCAGCCCGGCGATCCGCTCGGGCGCAATCGCAGCCATCTCGACTGCGACAATCGCACCCATGGAAAAGCCGATAGGCAATACCTGCCCATCGCACTGCGCCAACGCCCGCTGCGCCATGGCTGATATGCTGGCGTCGTCACACGGCGCGCAGTCGATTACCGATAAAAAGCCACGCTCCGTCAGTGCGGTGCGCAGCCGATCGTCGCCGCCCCGCCACAGCCGGGCGTCACACATATTGCCCGGCAACAACAGGACGGTTGGTGTCACGGTGCCAGTCGCGCCGACTGACCGGGCAGCAACTCGCCCGCGAACAGGCGCTGCTCCGGTGACAAATCCGGGCGCTCAATCCGCTCGATCAGCATCGCGGTTGCCGCTTCGGTCATGCGTCGGACTGGCTGGCGCACCGTTGTTACCTGATAGGCTAGCCAGGTCGCCGGGCCGACGCCGTCAAAGCCGACCACCGACAGATCGCCAGGAACCGATTTGTTGAACCGCCCACGCGCGCTGTCGATCGCGCCGATTGCCATCAGGTCGTTGGCACAGATCAGGGCATCGATCCGCCCGTCGGTTTCGTCCATCAGCTGGCGCAGGCCAACATCGCCGCTGGTGTAGTCATAATGGCCGCGTACTACCGGGGCGCTCGTGCCATGATGCTGCAATCGGCGCAGCGCCGCGCCAACGCGCTCTTCGCCGACGTAGGAATCGGCTGGTCCAGCGATGATGCCAAAATGCTGATGCCCTGCCGCGACTAAGCCATCGACCAGCGCATTTTCACCGGCTGTGGAATCGCAGCAGACGCTCGCCACCGGTGCGCCATCGCCGATCCGGTTATACAGGATGACCGGCACTCCGCGGTCGGCAAAGGCTGCGAGTTGCTCGGGCGCTAGCCGCGCCGCAACTATCGCGCCATCCACGCGGTATCGCCACACTTGGTCTAGCGCTTCGTCGACGTCGGATTCGGATGCCAGCGTGAACAACAGCACGCGGATGCCCTCCACCGATAATCGCTGGGTCAGCTCCGCCAGCACTTCGGGATAATAGAGGTTGGTCAGGTTGGAGATGATAATCGCGACCAGATTCGACCGCCGCGTAATGAGCCCCTGCGCTATTGCATTGGGTTGGTAACCAAGCTCACGCGCCGCGGCCATGATGCGGTCGCGCGTGTTTGGTGCAACGCTGGCACCGGGTCGGAAACAGCGCGATACGGCGGATTGCGATACACCAGCGTGACGGGCGACATCATAGGATGTTGCGCGCCAGCCGCTGCGATCAGACGGGTTCTTTAATGCCAAATCGCCTCACCCTAATGTCGGCCTGCTCTTTGTGCCCGGCAAACCCCTCTATCGCGCACAGGCGCGAGCAATATTCGCCGATCATAACGCTAGCCTCGTCCGTCAACACCCGCTGATAGGTGCAGGTCTTGATGAACTTGCCCACCCACAGCCCGCCGGTAAAGCGCGCATTCTTGCGTGTCGGCAATGTGTGGTTGGTGCCAATCACCTTGTCGCCATAGGATACGTTGGTCCGGTGGCCCAGAAACAGCGCACCGTAATTGGTCATATGCTCCAGAAAATAATCGGGATCGCGGGTCATCACCTGGACATGCTCTGACGCAATATCATTGGCGATCGTGACCATCTCCTCATAAGAATCGGCGACGATCACCTGCCCATAATCGGCCCATGCCTTGGCAGCGATAGGCGCGGTTGGCAGGATCGATAGCTGGCGTTCAATCTCGGCCATCGTCGCATGCGCCAGCGCCTCGCTATTGGTCAGCAGGATCGCGGGCGAGTTTGGCCCATGCTCTGCCTGGCCGAGCAGATCGGCGGCACAAAGTTCCCCATCAACGCTATCGTCAGCGATCACGAGGGTCTCGGTTGGTCCGGCGAGCAGGTCGATACCGATCCGGCCAAACAGCTGCCGCTTGGCTTCGGCGACATAGGCATTGCCGGGGCCGACGATCATATCAACCGCCGCAATGCTTTGGGTGCCGAGCGCCATCGCCGCCACCGCCTGGACCCCACCAACGCAATAGATTTCGTCAGCGCCTGCCATATGCATGGCGACGACAATCGCCGGATTAGGTTTACCCTCAAAGGGCGGCGCAACCGACACGATCCTCTGCACGCCAGCCACTTTTGCGGTCACCACGCTCATATGGGCTGAAGCTACGAGTGGGTATTTGCCCCCCGGAACGTAACAGCCCACGGAGTTGACGGGCAAATTCTTGTGGCCGAGCACCACGCCGGGCAGCGTCTCAACCTCCACATCGCGCAGCGCCTCGCGTTGGATCTGGGCAAAGTTGCGGACCTGCGCCTGGGCAAAGCGGATGTCCTCGATCGTCTGCTGCGACAGCGCAGTATAGGCCTCGTCAATTGCCTTCTGTGACAGGCGAAAATCATCCGGTGCCCAATTGTCGAACTTTGCCGACCATTCACGCACCGCATCATCGCCGCGTGCCTTGATGTCGCTAATGATCGCCTCAACGGTTGCGCGCACTTGCGTGTCAGCCTCAGCGGCGGCGTCTTCGGTAATGCCGGACTTCAGATAACGGGCCACGACTTGCTCCTCGACTCTTTTCGGGGGGAAATGTAGCGATAGGGTTAGGGCAATTGACTGCGAATGCAAAGAGGTGAGGCGATGGCTGACAGATTACCGCTCTGGGCACAGGGCCTTGGTGGCAAACGCGCCATTGTAACCGGCGGCAGCAAAGGCCTGGGCGCGGCGATTTGCGTGGCGCTGGCCGACGCTGGAGCACAAGTCACCGCCGTTGCCCGCGACACCGCGGGTCTCGACGCATTTGCGTCCACCCATCCCGGCATCAGCGGCTGGGCGGCGGATGTTTGCGACGACGCGTTCATTGCCGCGTTGGAATTGCGGCAGGTTGACATCCTGGTCAACAACGCCGGCACAAACCAGCCATTGCTGATGTCTGAGGTCAGCGATGTCGTCCTTGACACCATGCTTAATCTCAACGTTCGCGCCAGCTATCGCGTCGCGCGGGCCGCGGTGCGCGCGATGCAGCGACGCGGGCAGGGCGGTGCCATCATCAACATCACCAGCCAGATGGGCCATGTCGGCTCGCCGCGGCGCACTGTCTATTGTATGACCAAACATGCGCTTGAAGGGCTAACCAAGGCGATGGCGGTTGAGCTCGCGCCGGAAAATATCCGGGTCAATTCGGTCGCGCCGACGTTTATCGAAACGCCTATGACCGCACCGATGCTGGCCGCGCCAGAATTTCGCGCCTTTGTCGAGCGGATGATCCCGCTGGGGCAGGTGGGGCAGCCTGACCATGTTGCCGCCGCCGTGTTGTATCTCGCATCACCCGCAGCTGCGATGGTCACCGGCACCAGCCTGCTGGTTGATGGCGGCTGGACCGCACAATAGCGTCGTTTGACGGAGCTGTGCCGTGCAAAAAGCGTTAAAAACATCACACTCAAACGATGATAGTGCATACGCAGTCAAAATCCGCTTGCATTCGCAGTCAGTTTCCGTTCCACCTGATACATTACGGGGCAAGACCGCACGTTTGAAGGAGGGCATAATGAAAAATCTGAACCAGCGGGTTATTCTGGCATCAACCGCGTGCGCGCTCGCGCTGCTCTCGACGCCAGCCTTTTCGCAGACGGCGACCGATGCCACAGCGGAGGAAGAGGGGATTGACGACATTATCGTTACCGCTCAGCGCCGCGAAGAGAATTTGCAGGATGTGCCGCTGTCGATCTCGGCGTTCACCGCCGAACAGCTGGCGGCGCAGGGCACGACAGATATTTCGCGGCTCGAAGGCATCGTTCCTGGATTCAGCTTTGGCCGGTCGGGTTCAGACGCGCGCCCAGCCATGCGCGGTGTCCGCACCGAAAATGTTGGCGTCAATGGCGATACGACTATCGGCTTTTTTGTTGACGGCATTTACCAATCACGCGCCTCACAGGCGACGACTGGCTTTGTCGACATCGAACGCGTTGAGGTGCAGCGCGGGCCACAGGGCACGCTCTATGGCCGCAACACCTTCGGCGGCAATATCGTTATCACCACCGGTCAGCCGGTTATTGGCGACAGTTTTGGCGGGCTGGACGTTACGGTCGGTGAAGAAAACCGGATTCGTACCGATGTGTTTGGCAATATCGCAATAGGCGACACCTTAGCTATTCGTGTCGCCGGATCCTACGAAACATCCAATGGCTATGTTGAAAACATCAACCCCAGCGGCAGCAGCCTGTTCGACGACAATAACCGGACCTTGCGTGTTCAGGTGCTCTGGGAGCCCAGCGACGCCTTTTCGGCGACCCTGCGCTATGAACTTGGGCGGCGCACCGGCGCTGGCGGCTCGGCCTTTGGCTACAAGCTCGTTGGCACCTATTTCCACACGCCAAGCAACCAGCAATTGTTTAATGCGACGCCGATCACATTCCTCAACACCCGCGGCGGCAACCGTGATGGCGTAACCGAAATCCTGCCTGGCGGGACAATCGCCGCCGACCTCGGCGTGCCGATTTTCGCGGTCGGCAATCCTTATCTTATCGATACCGACATCCCGACTGAGCTCGATCTTGAGAGCCACAGCTTCTCGGCCAACCTGTCCTACGACTTCGGCCCCGTCACGCTGCGTTCGATCACTGGCTATACGGACTTCGGCGCGGTCCGGACCCAGGATACGGATTTCTCAGCGAACACCATCGGTATCGATTATCAAAATACCGAAGCCGAGACGTTCAGCCAGGAAGTGCAGCTGTTGTCGGATGCCAGCGGCCCGCTCACCTATGTGCTTGGCGGCTATTATTTTCTCGACGAATTGCGTGGGGTGTTCATTAACCAGCAGCTCCCGCGCGTCATCCGCAACGTGAACCCGCCACTAAATTTGCCAGCAAATGGTGGTGGCTTTTACGATGAGCAGCGGGCGCGAACTGAATCGCTCGCGGCATACGCGCAGCTAACGTTTAACGTGACGGACCAACTGCGCCTGACCGGTGGCATCCGCTTTACTCGTGACGAAAAGGACTTCGCTTTCGCGAATGCCAATGCAGTGTTGCCATTGGTCGGCGGCATTCCGCAGGGTACGGCGATCACGCTCGCCACTGGTGGCATCCCTGACAGCGCCTTTGGCGTTCAGGGCGCACCGACCAATTGCACCTATGTTACCTTTCCGCCCGCGCGCGCTGGCTTCCAGTGCCTGGCCGCCAACACCACCGTGCTGACCGGCGCGACTTATGACACCGCGACCTTTGAGCGGACGACATGGCGGATCGGTGCGGATTATCAGGTAACCGACGACAATCTGCTCTATGCAACGGTCTCAACCGGTTTCCGCTCCGGCGGTTTCAACTCAGGGCAGGGGCCGGCGGCGTTGCAGCCAACCTTTGCGCCGGAAAATGTGACGGCGTTTGAAATTGGCTCCAAGAACCGGTTCATGGGTAACACCCTGCAACTCAACCTTGCTGCATTCTACAATCGCTACAGCGGTTTGCAGGAACAGCGGCAGGTGCCGACCGGGGCAACCACGCTATCAATCATCGAGAATAGTGGCAGGGCGCGCGCCTACGGGGTCGAGGCGGAGCTGGTCTGGGAGCCCACAGATGCGCTCCGCATCGGCGCAACCTTCTCCTATCTCAATGCTCGCTACACCGAATATAATCAGGTGCCGCTGCCCTTTGGCACCAGCATTTTGGTGACCGATGCAACGGCGCTAACCCCGACCATCGTCAATGGCGTGACCATTGCGGCGGCAGGCCAGCGGCGGCTGTTTGCGCCAGGCTATAATTGCTCGCTCATCAATGGAACGGGCGGTGTCGGCCAACCAGCGGCAGCGTTTGGGTGTGATCTCAGTGGAAACACGATCCCGCATTCACCTGAAATGTCCGGATCGGTGACGGCAGCTTACACAATCGACCTTGGCGCGCAGGGCACCCTGACGCCCTTTGTCGCTCTGACCTATTCGAGCGAGTTCTTCGGTCAACCCGCCAACTCGCTCCTCGATACCCAGGCGGCCTTCGTCAAGGTCGACGTCCGCCTGACATGGGACGTCACCGATGACATCTCGATCCAGGGCTACATTACCAACCTTACCGGCGAAGACACCGCAACCCGCTTTGTTTACGGCGGCGGTGGTGCCCTGCAGGCTAGCTATGCCCCGCCGCGCCAATGGGGCATAACGGGGCGTTTCCGCTTCTGATTGCTGAGCGAGCTACTTTTCAAGACAGAGGGGTCGGCGCAATCCGGCCCCTTTTGTCGATGCGGCAACGACTATGCGGGATAGGCGCTTGATCGTTACCGGCGCCCCGCTTACCTGAGCCATAGTGATTGATCTCTGTCAGGAACATTTGATGCCAAGCGGGCTTGCAGCATTGCTGGATGATGTGGCGACAATCGCCAAATTGGCGGCGGCGTCGATTGACGACATTGGCGCAGCCGCTGGTCGCGCGGGCGTCAAAGCGGCTGGCGTGGTGATCGATGATACCGCCGTTACCCCCCGCTATGTGACCGGTTTCACGCCTGATCGCGAACTGCCGATCATCTGGCGCATCGCCAGGGGCTCGTTGTTCAACAAACTGGTGATTATCACGCCGGTGGCACTGGCGCTGTCGGTGTTTCTGCCGTGGCTCATTACTCCGCTGCTGATGATCGGTGGGGCCTATCTGTGTTTTGAAGGCGCGGAAAAGGTCATCCACGCCCTGTTCCACCGCGACGAAAGCCTGGCTGAGGAGGCGGCCGAACTTGCCGCGCCGGACCATGAGCAGCATATGGTGCAGGGCGCGATCCGCACGGACTTCATCCTGTCGGCAGAGATTATGGCGATTGCGCTGGCGGAGGTGGCCAGTGAGCCCTTGGTTCTGCGTGCCGCGATCCTCGCGGTGGTGGCGCTTGCAATTACTGCGGGCGTTTACGGCGTCGTCGGCTTGATCGTGAAGATGGATGACATCGGCTTGCACATGGCGCAGCGGGCCAATGGCGCATCACGGGCGGTCGGCCGTTTGCTAGTCCGCGCCATGCCCAAACTTCTCGGCGGCCTAGCCTTCATCGGCACTGCGGCGATGCTGTGGGTCGGCGGGCAGATTGTGCTGCACGGCATGCATGAATTTCACCTCACGCCGCTGCCGGAATGGATCAGCGCAATCGCCGAGATGGCGGCTTCGGTATCAGGCGGGCTCAGCGGCGTGGCCAACTGGACTGTTAATGCCGGGCTTGCAGGCGTGTTCGGGCTGGTGCTCGGTGGGATCATCGTTTTCGCGATACAGGCCGTCAGTCGCAAATCTGTGGCGGCGAGCTGAGCGGATGTCGTCGTGCGTTAGTGAAAGGGCTTTCATGCGAAAATTTGCCGCCGTCTCATTGGGCGCGCTCGCATTAGCCGGCTGCGGGCAACCTGCTGCGGATCAACCAGCCGGTGCGCCAGAACTGGTCGCTGCCGCCATGCCGGTTGGCGATGCAGCATCCGGGCAAGCTGCGTTTACCCAGTGCCAAAGTTGCCATGCGATTCAGCCCGGACAACATGGCATCGGTCCATCGCTGCACGGTGCGGTCGGCCGCCCCGCAGGCAGCGCCGCGAACTTCAGCTATTCCAGCGCGATGGCGCAAACTGGCCTGAATTGGGATCGCGAAACACTGCACCGCTATCTCGCTGCGCCCGGGTCCGTCGTGCCTGGGACCGCGATGGTTCAGGCCGTGCCCGACTCACAGACCCGCAGTGACATCATCGCCTATCTGGAGACGCTGCGCTGAGGAAAGCGCGTGTGCTTAGCGCCGGTCGCGCAATATCTCGCGCGCGGCATTATGCCCGGGCGCACCCGTGACGCCGCCGCCGGGATGCGTGCCTGCACCGCACATGTACAAACCACGCACCGGTCCGCGATAATCGGCGTGGCCCAATATCGGGCGCATCGCCCATAGTTGATCCGGCGTCATATTGCCGTGCATGATGTCGCCGCCAACCAGTCCGAATGTCGTCTCCAGCCCGCGCGGTGAGAGGATTTGCCGCCCAACAACTGACGCCGCAAACCCCGGTGCATGCCGCTCGACCGTGGCGATGATCGTGTCCGCCGCTGCCGCCTCAGCCTCCGGCGTCCAGTCATGATCCGGGGAAAATTGCTGGCAGAACAGGCTGGCGACATGCGCGCCGGGCGGGGCCAGGCTGTCGTCAACGGTGGACGGGATCAGCATCTCGACAATCGGCGCCCGCGACCAGCCATGCAGCTTCGCATCGATAAACGCGCGGTCCATATAATCGAGGCTGGGGGCAATGACGATGCCGGCCCGGTGGTGCTCACCCGGCTCGGGCAGGGCAGTGAAACGCGGCAGCTGCGACAGCGCCACATTCATCCGGAAGGTGCCAGACCCGGCGCGAAACTGACGAATGCGCGACAAAAACGCGGGCGGCACATCGGCGGCGTACATCAACCGCTCATAGAGAAGCTTTGGCCCGACATTGGCCGCCACAATTGGCGCGACGATTTCTTCGCCGCCCGCCAACCGCACGCCCGCCACCCGGCCCCCGTCGACCAACACGCGGTCGACCGGCGTATCGACGCTGATCTCGACGCCAAGCTTCACGCACGCCGCCGCCATCGCCTGGGTGATCGTTCCCATCCCGCCGATCACATGCCCCCAGCTCCCGCGCATCCCGTTCACTTCGCCAAACACGTGGTGCAGCAGGACATAGGCGCTGCCCGGTGTGTCGGGACTGGCATAATTGCCGACGACCGCGTCAAATCCGAAGGCTGCCTGCACCGGCGCGCTTTCAAACCAGCGTTCCAGAAATGCCCGCGCTGATTTCAGGAACAAGTCGGCAAGGTCGCGCTGTCCCTCTATATCGAGCCGCGCCAGTGGCCACCCCTGTTGCAGCCCGGCCAACATCGCTCGCCAGCCGCCACCGGCATTGGGCGGCGTCGTCAATGCCAGGCGGCGCAGCTGGTCGGCCACCCGTTCCAGCATCGCATAATAGTCAGGCAACGCAGCAGCATCAGCGGCGCTGAACTTGGCAAACTCCGCTTGGGTGCGCGCGACCCCGCCGCCAAGCTTCAGATAGCGACCATCGTCCAGCGGCAGGAAATTACTTATCGGCCGTTCAATGACGCGGTAGCCATGATCGGCCAATGCCATGTCGGCGATCACTTTGGGCTGAAGCAGACTGACGGTGTAGCTCGCCACCGAATTGCGAAAGCCAGGGTGGAACTCCTCGGTCACTGCCGCCCCGCCGACAATAGAGCGCCGTTCGACTACGCGCACCTTCAGCCCCGCGCGGGCCAGATAAAAGGCGCAAACGAGGCCATTGTGCCCGCCGCCGATGATGATGGCATCATATCGCTTGGTCATGCCGGTTCCCGCAATTGTCACGCCGTCGATGCTGTGGCACGGCATGAGTGTCTATGACTAGCCCTCCTCCTCAATCCGTCACGTCTGTGATCGACCCTGCGTCCCCGGTGCCATCAATCCCGCGGGTGCGGCTGGCCGTCCTGTTCATGGTGATGCTGGTTGCGGCGGCGGGCAATACTGCAATGCAATCCATCCTCCCGGCTATCGGCGCAACGCTGGACCTCCCCGACGTGCTTGTCAGCCTGGCCTTTTCCTGGTCGGCGCTCCTCTGGGTGCTCACCGCTCCGCGTTGGGCGCGCCAGTCAGACAAGCGCGGCAGAAAGGCGCTGATGCGCGTCGGCATATGGGGGTTTCTCTCGTCGATGCTGCTCTGCGCGCTCGTGCTCTGGGCGGGGCTGGAGGGGCTCATCAGCGGCGTCGTTACCTTCGCGCTCTTTGCCTTATTCCGCAGCCTCTATGGCGGCTTTGGTTCCGCAGCACCGCCAGCGGTTCAGGCCTATGTCGCCGCGCGCACCCCTCCTGATCAGCGGACCAAGGCCTTGTCGATGATCGCGTCCGCGTTCGGTCTCGGCACGGTGATCGGTCCGACTCTCGCTCCCTATCTGATTTTGCCGGTGGTCGGCCTATCCGGGCCGATGTTCGTGTTTGCCGGTATTGGCGTGCTCACCCTGGTGGCGCTGGCGCTCTATTTGCCTGATGATACGCCGAGCTTTGACGTCAGAGGCCGTATAGCGCCGTATACCGGGACGGGTGCAGGCGCCTCACCGGTTACTGCCGATGATAGCATGCCCGCAACGCAATCTGAGGATGCCACGACTGACCCAGATTATCGCCGCCTCGGTTGGACGGATCGCGCAATTCTCCCATGGCATATTGTCGGACTGTTAGGCGGCCATGCCCAGGCGATGATAGTCGGCATCGCCGGCTTCCTCATTCTTGATCGGCTGATGCTGCGTGAAACACCGATGCTGGCGGCGGAGCCTACCGGCCATGTCATGTGGGTCGGCGCCATGGCCACCTTGCTGGCCCAATGGGGGCTAATCCCGCTATTATCGCCTAAACCACGCACCGCAGTGCTGTGGGGTGCGGCTATCGCTGGAATAGGCGCGCTGCTCTTTGGCCTTGGCAACAGCCTCGCGACGATCAGCACCGGCTTTGCCGTCGCGATGCTCGGCTTTGGCCTGTTCCGCCCCGGCTTCACCGCTGGCGCTTCGCTCGCGGTGCCGCGCGCTTTACAAGGACAGGTGGCCGGGCAAGTCGCCTCAATCAACGGCGCTGCGTACATTGTCGCCCCGGCGTTCGGTGTCGCCTTGTACAACTGGCATCCGGAATGGAGCTTTGCCTTTATCGCCGCGCTGTGTCTCGGCGTCGTATTATGGGGATGGCGCGCATTGCGGGTGAGCCATTTAGCGGCCTAGCTAGCGCCCCCATGCTTGCTGTCGCGGGTTGGCGTCAGCATCCCCGGAGCGACAAAGCCCACCGGGTTGAGCGCCATCGCATTCTGCTTAATCTCGCCTTGAATTTTGTCATATTCGCGCTCCATCTCAGGGGTGACGGAGGCGCGCGTGTCAGCCAACGCCTTTTCAAAATCGGCCATCTTGACGGTTTTGGCAGACAGTGACCGCCGCAGCGCCGCCATCCCCGCCCGCCGTGTCAGATCCTCAATGTCCGCACCGGAATAGCGCGGCGTCCGCTTGGCCACATCGTCCAGATCAACATCTTTCGCCAGCGGCATCATTTTGGTCTGGATGCCCAAGATGTGCCGCCGCCCGCCCTCGTCGGGCAGCGCGACATAGATGAGTTCGTCCAGCCGCCCGGGCCTGAGCAGCGCCGGGTCGATCAGATTGGGCCGGTTGGTTGCGCCGATGACCACCACGGATTGCATCTCCTCTACTCCGTCCATTTCGGCGAGGAGCGTGTTGACCACCCGCTCGGTTACCTGGGGTTCGCCGCGCGCGCCGCCACCGCGCGTCGGCACCAGGCTGTCGAGTTCGTCGATAAAGATCACGCACGGTGCCACTTGGCGGGCTCGTGCAAACAATCGACTGATCTGCTGCTCGCTCTCACCATACCATTTGGACAGCAGGTCACTGGATTTCGTGGCGATGAAATTCGCCTCCGCCTCACGCGCCACCGCTTTGGCCAGCAGCGTCTTGCCGGTGCCGGGCGGGCCATAGAGCAGGAAGCCTTTGGCAGGCCGGATACCGAGCCGCCGGAATGCCTCCGGGTCTTTCATCGGCAGTTCAACGCCCTCGCGGAGCCGTTCCGCCGCCGCATCCAGCCCGCCAATGTCGGCCCAGCGGATGTTCGGTGCCTGCACCATCACTTCGCGCATTGCGCTCGGCTGCACGCGTTTTAACGCGCTGACAAAATCCTGCCGCGTCACGTCCAGCGCGTCGAGCACCTCGGGTGGAATGGTTCCCGCCTCAAGGTCGATTTTCGGCATGATCCGTCGCACCGCTTCAATCGCGGCCTCACGTCCCAGCGCGGCAATATCTGCGCCGACGAAGCCATAAGTGGTGCGCGCCAGCTCATCCAGATCGACATTAATGGCGAGCGGCATACCGCGCGTATGGATACCCAATATCTCGCGCCGCCCGCGTTCGTCGGGCACACCGACGATGATCTCACGGTCAAACCGCCCGGGCCGCCGCAGTGCCTCGTCAATGGCATCCGGGCGATTGGTGGCGGCGATCACCACCAGGTTTGAGCGCGGTTCCAGCCCGTCCATCAGCGTCAGCAATTGCGCCACCAGCCGCTTTTCGGCCTCCCCCGACACTTGGTCACGCTTCGGCGCTATGCTGTCGATCTCGTCGATGAAGATGATCGACGGCGACGCTTTCGCCGCCTGCTCGAACACTTCGCGCAATCGCTTTTCGGACTCGCCATAGGCGCTGCCCATGATCTCCGGCCCATTAATGAGGAAAAACTCCGCCTCGCTCTCATTCGCCACCGCTCGTGCCAGCCGGGTCTTGCCAGTGCCCGGCGGCCCATACAGCAGCACTCCCTTGGGCGGATCAACGCCCAGCCGCTGGAACAATTCGGGGTATTTCAGCGGCAGTTCGACCATCTCGCGCAGCTGGTCGATCGTCTCTGCCAGCCCGCCTATATCATCATAGGTCACATCGGCGCGCCGCGCATCCTTGGCCGCCACATATTCGGAGAGCAACTCGATCTCGGTTTGGGCATCGATGTGGACGATCCCCTTGGGCACCGTCGACACCACGGTCAGGCGGATTTCCTGCAACGCATAGGCCGGCGCAGCCAGCATCTGGCGCAGTTGCGGCGGCATCGTATCCTGCGCCACCCGTTGCTGCCCAGCCGTCGCGACGACATCGCCCGCGACCATCGGCCGGCCGAGGAAGCTGCGTTGCAATGCTTGGCCAGTCCCTTGTAGCCGCAGATTTTCCTGCGCCGGGGCCAGCACGACTTTTTGCGCGGGCTTGGATTCAGCCTTGCGGATGTGCACGAAATCGCCCGAGCCGACGCTGGCATTGATCCGCTGCAAGCCGTCAAGCCGCAGGATCTCAATCCCCTCATCCTCGGCATAGGGGCGCACTGCGCGGCTGGCGGTCGTCCGCTTACCGACGATCTCGATGATGTCGCCTTCGTTAAGCTCCAGCGTGCGGAACAGGCCCAGCGGCATCCGCGCCAGCCCACGTCCGCTATCTTCCGGGCGCGCATTGCCGACCTGGATTTTGCCGTTGGTTTCGACTGCTTTGGCTACGTCCGACACGCCCTGTTCCTCGTCACTATCTCTGGAGACGCCAAGATAGGGGGTGATCGCCACAGTTGCGAGGGGGCGCGCATGTGGGCCCGGAGCCACCCCAAAAAGAAAGGGCCGCCCAGATGGACGGCCCCGAAGTTAGGTTGGGAGAGATTGCCTGAAAGGCACATTGTCTATGCAAGAGGTAGAGTATTTGTGCAAGTGCGAATGACTCAAGGCGCGTTGCAAAAAATGCAAGCTTTTGGCTTGGCATCGCGGCATAAATGCGCGACAAACCGCGCTATGACGAAGATTTGCATCAACCGCACTCTTGTCGCACCGCAGCATTGTCACGCTGTTAGGGCTGCGCGCTGATGCGCAGACTCCCTCCTCTGGGCGGGTTGGAGGCATTCATGCACGTCGCCCGCCTTGGCTCGCTAAAGGCCGCGGCGGCAGAAATGGCGCTGTCCACCCCCGCGCTCTCCCGGCGGATCCAGTCGCTCGAACGCCATGTCGGTGGCCCGCTTTTTAGCCGCGACAGCCACGCGATGCGGCTCAACGACACCGGCATTCGGCTCCAGGCGTCGCTCGCCCCGGCGCTTGATGCCCTGCGCGACGCGGTTGAACTCAGCCTCGCGTCCGACGATGATCTGCGCCTGCGCCTCAACGTCCTGCCGCTGTTCGCCCAGCAACGGCTGTTCCCACGCCTGCCTGAGCTGCGCGCCCGGCACCCGCAATTGCACCTCGACATTGAAACCGCCGGTCATGGCGAAGCACGGCTGGGCGACGGCCTCGATGCTGCGATCGCTCTAGCCCGCGATGTTGACCCCGCGCTCCATGCCGTCCGGCTTGACCGCGACATCGTCTATCCCGTCGCTGCCCGCAAATATGGTGAGGGCGCGGACCGGATTAGCGTGCCCGAACAATTGCAACGGATGACCGTGCTCATCCACAGCGAGATGCCTGAAACGTTCGACGCATGGCGCGACGCCATCGGCATGCCCTGGCTGGAACCCGCCGCCATCGACCATTTTGACAGCGGCCAGTTGATGCTGGAGGCGGCGGCGCAGGGCGTCGGCATCGCCTTCATGCACGCGCACCACCTGACCGACGCCCGCGACCCGCGCCTGATCCGGCTGTTCGATTATGAGGTCGAAAGCCCCTATAGCTACTGGTTCCTCTGCCGCCCGAGAGCACTGAGAAGGCCGGCGGTGAAGCTGTTCCATGATTGGCTGGTGGGCGCGGGGATTTAACACCCTCTCCCTCTAGGGGAGAGGGACAGCGTGCGCAGCATGCAGGACGAGGGGAGTCTGATGGAGCACTGTCAGCACACTCCCCTCTCCAACTTCGCCTAGGTAGCAAGCTGCCAAGTCTTCGTATCCTCTCCCCTAAAGGGAGAGGATAGTTTACCCCACCGTCGCCTTCACAATCTTGCCTGGCTCACGCGGCGGTTCGCCCTTCGGTAACGCGTCGACATGCTCCATGCCGCTCTCGACCACGCCCCAGGCGGTATATTGGCGGTCGAGGAAACCGGCGTCGTCGAGGCAGATGAAGAATTGGCTGTTGGCGCTGTTCGGATTTTGTGCCCGCGCCATGGAGCAGACGCCGCGGACATGCGGCTCAGCGTTAAACTCGGCCTGCAGGTCGGGCAGTTTTGATCCGCCCATGCCGGTGCCCGACGGGTCGCCGCCTTGCGCCATGAACCCGGCGATCACGCGGTGGAAAACCACCCCGTTGTAAAAGCCTTCATTGGCCAGCGTCGTGACGCGCTCGACATGGCCGGGCGCGAGGTCAGGGCGGAGTTTAATGACGACGTCGCCCCCCGCTCCGTTTCCAGCGTCGAGGGTCAGGGTAAGGGTATCGGCCACGTCGTGGTCCTTTTCGATGAGGGGTATTTGATGTGGGCATAGCGGGCACATTGCGACGCGTCGAGCCTCCTTGCAGCGGTTGCCATCATCATCGCGCCCGCCTATCCCGCCCAGGACCGCAGCGGCCAGCGAGGGGGCGACCATGACCGACATTGACCGCACCGAGCTCGTGCCCCCGTCACCCGAAACCAGCCTAGATGAAGACGACCGGCTGAAGCCCGAGTTCGTTCGCGCTGTGCGCGATGCGGTGGCGGTGGGTGACGTGGAGACGGCGCGGGAGCTTGTCCGTCCACTCCATCCCGCCGATATTGCCGACTTGTTTGAATTGTCGCGGGAAGATGACCGCGCGCTGCTCGCCAACGCCCTCGGCGATCTGTTCGATGCCGACGTCTATGCGGAACTCAACGACTATGTCCGCGAAGACATTGTTGAGGAACTCGCACC
>JANOPV010000343.1:0-4358 GCA_031422035.1 Sphingomonas sp.
ATGCACCGCCTCGACCACTGCCCAGGCGAGCGCGAGGCCGTCATAGGTGGAGGTGCCGCGCCCGACCTCATCGAGGATCACGAACGAGCGCGCCGTCGCCTGCGCCAAAATCGCCGCCGTCTCGACCATCTCGACCATGAAAGTGGAGCGCCCGCGCGCCAGATTGTCCGACGCCCCAACCCGGCTGAATAACCGGTCGGTGAGCCCGATCCGCGCGGATGTCGCCGGCACAAAGCTCCCTGCCTGCGCGAGCAGGATAATCAGCGCATTCTGCCGCAAAAACGTCGACTTTCCGCCCATGTTCGGACCGGTCACCAGCCATAGTCGGTCGCCGTCGCCCAGGGTCAGGTCATTGGGCACGAACCGCTCGCCCCGCGCCGCCAGCGCCGCCTCGACCACCGGATGTCGCCCGCCACTGATACTCAGCACTGGCGCCGCCGCGATCTCCGGCGCGCACCAGCCGCCCTCAACCGCGCGCTCCGCCAGCCCGGCAGCCACATCAAGCCGCGCCAGCGTATCCGCGCTCGTCGCAATCGGCTCGGCGCGCGCCGTTGCTGCCGCGATCAGCTCCTCTAGATGCGCGGCTTCGGCGGCCAGCGCATGTGCTCCCGCTTCCACCACCCGCGCGGCTTCAGCGGCAAGCTCGGGTGAATTGAACCGCACCGCCCCCGCCATCGTCTGCCGATGGGTAAAGCCGCTGTCCGGTCCCATCAGCGCATCGGCGTGCCGCGCCGCGACCTCGACATGATAGCCGATCACCGCATTATGCCGGATTTTCAGCGCGCTGATCCCGGTCCGTGCGCGATAGTCGGCCTCCAGCCCGGCAATTGCCCGTCGCCCGCCCGTCGCCCGGTCGCGCAGCGCATCAAGCGCGGAATCAAATCCCGGCGCGATATAGCCGCCATTGGCCGTCTCGGTCGGCGGCGTGGCGACGAGTGCCCGGCTCAGCAATTCAACCAACGCGCCATGCCCATCGAGGGTGGGCAGCAGTGCCTCGAGCAGCGCGGGCCGGTCCGCCAGCAGCCCCATCCGCTCACGCAAGTCCCGCGCGCCATTCAGGCCATCGCGCAGCGCGCCGAGGTCGCGTGGGCTCCCCCGCCCGGCAATGATCCGCCCCAGCGCCCGGGCAATATCGGGCAGCTTGGCCAATATATCGCGCAGCGCAAAGCGCACCGGCTCCGCCGCCACCAGCCAGCCGACCAACGCTTGGCGCTCCAGAATCGCGCCCGCGTCCGCCAGCGGCGCGCCCAGGTCCGCCGCTAATTGCCGCGCGCCGCCGCCGGTCACCGTCCGATCAACCGCTGCCAACAGGCTGGTGCCGCGCCCGCCATCGCTGCCGCGCAAAATCTCGAGGCTGTCGCGTGTCGCCGCGTCGATCAGCATTTCGGTGCCCCGCTCGCGTCGCATCGGCGGGCGCAACCAGACCGCTCGCCCTTGCGCCGCCTGGTCGATCCACCCCAGCAAGCCGCCGGCTGCCGCCAGCTCGGCCCGGCTGAACTGACCAAATCCATCCAGTGTCGCCACCCCGAACAACGCCTTCAGCCGCGCCGCCGCCGTGCCGCTATCAAAATCGCGCCGCGGACGTTCATGGCGCAGCGCTGCGGTAATCTCGCTGGCGCCGTCGCTGCCCTCGGCAATCAAGATTTCGGACGGGGCCAGTCGCGCCAGCTCGGCTCCCACCCCGTCGGGCCCCACCGTCCCGACCTCAAACCGCCCGGTGGAAATATCGGCGGCGGCAAAGGCCGTCTCGCCGCCAGCACTGCCAATCGCCACCAGCCAGTTGCTGGCCTTCGCATCGAGCAGCGCATCTTCGGTCAGCGTCCCCGCCGTCACGAACCGGACAATCGCTCGCGCCACCAGCGCTTTGGAACCACCGCGCTTCTTTGCCTGCTCGGGCGTTTCGGTCTGTTCGGCGATCGCCACCCGGTGTCCGGCGCGGATCAGCCGTGCGAGATAGCCCTCGGCGGCGTGCACCGGCACCCCGCACATCGGGATCGCCTCGCCGTCATGCGCCCCCCGGCTGGTCAGCGCGATGTCGAGCGTGCGCGCCGCTGCCCGCGCATCCTCAAAGAACAGCTCGAAAAAATCGCCCATCCGGTAAAATAGCAGGCACCCCTCGGCCTCCGCCTTCAGCGCATGATATTGCACCATCATCGGCGTCATCGCGCCCGCAGTTTCAGGTTTTGCCAATCGCCCACTCATCGTCGATGACCCCTAGCGCAGCCAGTCTGGCGGCGAAAGCGATTGCCGTTACCGCTGTCTCGTCGCTAGGGTCGGCACACACTATCCGAACAGGGGCAGGCGCGATGAGCGACGAGAGCAATGTGCAATTTTCCGAGCGTGAAGCGCTGCTGTTTCACAGCATGGGCCGCCCGGGCAAGATCGAGATCATCGCGTCCAAGCCGATGGCGACCCAGCGCGACCTCAGCCTCGCTTACTCGCCGGGGGTTGCGGTACCGGTGCGCGCCATCGCCGAAAACCCCGATCTCGCTTATGATTATACCGCGAAGGGCAACCTGGTCGCGGTCATTTCCAATGGCACCGCCATCCTCGGCCTCGGCAATCTCGGCGCGCTCGCCTCAAAGCCGGTGATGGAGGGCAAGGCGGTTCTGTTCAAACGCTTTGCCGACGTCGATTCGATCGACATCGAAGTGGATACCGAGGATCCCGAGGCGTTCATCAACGCCGTCGCCCTGCTCGAACCCACGTTCGGCGGCATCAACCTCGAAGACATCGCCGCCCCCAATTGCTTCATCATCGAGCAAGCGCTGAAGGAGCGCATGAACATTCCGGTGTTCCATGATGACCAGCATGGCACTGCGATCATCACCGCCGCCGGGCTCATCAACGCGTGCGCGCTAACCGGGCGAGAATTATCCGACATCCGCGTGGTGGTGAACGGCGCCGGGGCTGCCGCCATTGCGTGTACCGAGCTCATCAAGGCGATGGGCGTCAAACATGCCAACGTCATCATGTGTGACCGCAAGGGTGTGATTTATCAGGGCCGGACCGAGGGCATGGACCAATGGAAATCCGCCCATGCCGTGCCGACCGAGGCGCGGACGCTGGAGGAAGCCCTGCGCGGCGCCGACGTATTCCTCGGCCTGTCCGCGGCGGGCGCGGTTAAGGGGCATATGGTCACCGACATGGCCCCGGCTCCCATCATCTTTGCGATGGCCAATCCCGATCCGGAGATCACCCCGCCAGAGGCCAAGGCCGCGCGCCCCGATGCCATCGTCGCCACCGGGCGCAGCGATTATCCCAACCAGGTCAATAATGTCCTCGGCTTTCCCTTCATCTTTCGCGGCGCGCTTGATGTCCGGGCGACGACGATCAACGATGCGATGAAGATCGCCGCCGCGCACGCTATCGCCAATCTGGCGCGCGAACCGGTGCCGGAGGAAGTGGCGGCGGCCTATGGCGGGCGCGCCGACAGCTTTGGCCATGACTATATCATTCCGGCCCCGTTTGACCCGCGGCTGATGGAGGTGGTGCCAGCTGCCGTGGCGCAGGCGGCGATGGATTCCGGCGTCGCCAAACGGCCGATTGTCGATATGGCGGCCTATCGCCAACAGCTCAAGGCGCGGCTTAATCCGACCACCTCGGTGCTCAGTCTGGCCTATGACGCCGCTCGGCAAAACCCACAACGGGTGCTGTTTGCCGAGGCCGAAGAGGAAGTGGTGCTGCGCGCCGCAATCCAGTTCCGCGAGGGCGGCTACGGCACCCCGGTGTTGGTCGGGCGCAACGATGTCTATGATCGTCTGCGCGAACTCGGGGTTGCCGATCCGGACGGGTTTGAGGTCCATAACAGCCTCAACAGCCCACACGTGTCGGCGATGGTCGACCTGCTTTATGCCCGGCTGCAACGGCGCGGTTACATGCGGCGTGATTGCGAACGCATGGTCAAGCGCGACCGCAATATATTTGGCGCGCTGATGCTCGATATGGGCCATGCTGATGTCATGCTGACGGGGGTCACCCGCACCTATGCACAGACGATGCGTGAGTTGCGCTATGTGCTCGAACCGGCGAAGGATCGCACGCCGTTCGGCATCCACGTCCTAGTCGGTCAGCATCATACCGTGTTCATGGCCGACACTACGGTGAATGAACGCCCTAGTGCGCAGCAACTGGCTGAAATCGCGCGCGAGACCGCTGCCGTCGCGCGGCGCATGGGCCACGAACCGCGCGTCGCGTTCCTGTCCTACTCGACGTTTGGCAACCCGCCCGGCAACTGGCTTGACCCGATCCGCGACGCCGTCGCCATCCTCGATGCGCAAGGGGTGGATTTTGAATATGAGGGCGAAATGGCTCCCGACGTGGCGCTCAACATGACGATGCTCGCCAAATATCCGTTC
>JANOPV010000344.1:0-6338 GCA_031422035.1 Sphingomonas sp.
GCCCGCGTCAGCCATGGCAGCACCCAGCGCAAACCCGTCACCCGGTCCGTGCCCTTATAGGTGCCGAACAGCTGGATCGCCGCCGCCTCATTGGGGCTGATCATGTAAAAGCCACACAGGATGAAGCTGCCGGTAATCGCCGAAACCACCAGTAGCAGCCATTTCCAGCCAGCTTCGACCCCGCTGATATTGCTTGCCACCGCCCAGATGGCGACCAGCAGCAGCCCGGACCAGACCAGCAGCATCAGATAGCCGCTGGCGGTCGCGGCGAGCGTTTCCCGGCTGCGGTTCAGCGCGGGTTGCGGTGTGTCTATGGTCATGCGAACCTCCCATTAAATATAATATCATAATTATATGATTTTCCGGTCTGGTCAAGCGCAATCGGACTTGCGCTAGCGTCCCGGATCGGGCCTGATACCGCCAGGGGAGCCCGCGTCCGTGAAAAGTGACGATGAACATCCACCAAGCGAACCATTTGGCCAACGCATCCGCCGCTGGCTGGCCCGCTATGGCCCCGCAGAAATCGCCGCGATCATCGCCAGCTATGCCGGCTATTTCGGCGTGCTCCAGCTTGACGGCGGGCCATTAATCGCCGCTTGGGTGGCCGCCATCACCGAGAATATCGGTTTCTATGCGATCATGGTCATCCGCCAACTTGCCGCCGCACCACCCGGCGGCAAGTTGGCGGCGATGGCCCGGCTGGGCGCAGAATTCGGCCCGGCGGAACTGATTGATTCGGCGCTGCTGCGGCCACTAGCGGTCGCGGGCGGAGTCGCGCTGTTCGGCCGGGGCTGGGGTATCCTTGCCGGAAAGCTGGCGGCGGACGCGGGCTTTTATGCGCTCGCAATCCTGATGCACGAACATCTGCGGTCGCGCGACGCTGCGGCGTCTCGCGAATGACCCGCCACGACACCATCGTCATCGGCGCCGGCATCGCCGGGTGCGCCGCCGCCCGCGCCTTGACCGATGCTGGGCAAAACGTGCTGGTGCTGGAGGCACGGACCCGCGTCGGCGGACGCATCCACACGGCGGGCGGCTTTGATCTCGGCGCGGGGTGGATCCACGGAACCGAGGGCAACCCGCTGACCACGCTGGCCCGCCAGTGGGACTTGCCACTGCTGTTCGTTGGCGGTGACAGCAGCTATATTGGCGGCTGGGACCGGATAGATTTCCCACGCGATTGCCCGTCCGTCGCTGGCGGTCTCGACAAAGACCGCAGCATCATCGCCGCCGACCAGATGTTCGATGCGCTGGAGGAACAGCGCGGACCGGGCGCGCCCGACCTGTCCTTTGCCGCCGCCGCTGATGCGGCGATCACGGCGCTTGGCCTAAGCCCAGAACAGGCCGCCGCCGCCCGCTGGCACGTCAACCTTCTCGCTCGCGATGATTGCGCTGCCGATCCCGCTTCATTGTCCAGCCGCCACTGGGATGATGGCTATGAAGTCCATGGCTATGGCGACAGCGTTCTGGCGTGCGGGATGCAGCCGCTGGTTGAGAGGCTAGCGGCGGGCCTCGACATCCGCTTGGGTGCGGTCGTTCGCGCGGTTGCGCACAGCGTGGACGGCGTGCGGATCACCACAGACGATGGCGAGTATCGTGCTCAGCGCGCTATCATCACCCTGCCGCTCGGCGTGCTAAAGGCCGGGGCTGTCCGCTTCGAGCCGCCATTGCCGCCAACCAAACAGGCCGCCATTGACCGCCTTGGCTTTGGCGCGCTGGCCAAGTTGCGGGTCCGGTTCGCCGCGGCGCATTGGCCGCGCCATATCTATGCGTTCGGTCTCATCCCGCCGCTCGGTCAAGCCGCTCCGGCAGTCGCGGTCAACGAGCTGCCCATTTCAGGGGCGCCGGCGTTGATCCTGCCCATCGGCGCTCCCGACAGCGCGATGGTCGAGCGGATGAGTGATGCTGAACGATGCATCTGGGTCATGGCCATCCTCCGCCACAATTTCGGCGCAGACCTGCCCGATCCCATCGCCATCGACGCCACCGGCTGGGTTGATGACCCCCACGCACGCGGCACCTACAGCTATGTCGCCACTGGCGGTGATGCGTCGGACTTTGCGTCTCTCGCCGCGCCCATCGGCGACCAACTCTGGTTTGCGGGGGAGGCGACCAGCCCGCACCAATGGGCGACGATGCACGGCGCCTATGTCTCGGGGCTCAGCGCGGCGGCGGCGATTACTGGCGATCCGGCGATGCTACCGCCGCTGCACTTTACCGAAAACCGGCGCTGGCGGATGCAGATGTCGCGGGCCAACCGTTTCCTCAATCTGCGCCGCGCGGAGTTGGGCGCGGGCGAAATCGCGCGGCGGGTGGCGCTCCTCTCCTCTGCCGACGTGTTCGCGCATGTCGACCGGCCTGAACTGGCGATGCTGGCGACGATGCTGGAACCGCGCACCTTGGCTGACGGCGAGATCCTCTGCCGTCACGGTGATGTCGCTGATGAAGTCTACCTTGTCACCACCGGCGCACTGACTGTGCACGATGCCGCTGGGCAAGCTATCGGCAATATCCCCGCCGTCGCGCTCACCGGCGAATATGGCATGTTCGGCGACGCCCGCCGCTCCGCCACCTTGGTCGCGGCGGCGGACACGACTCTATTGTCGCTCGATTACGCCCGCTTCCGCCGGTTCCTGCTTGCCTTTCCGCAAACCGCGCTTGATCTGCTTGGTGCGGGCATTGGCCGTCTGTTGCGCTAGCCCCTAATTCGTCGGGAACCCCCGTGCGCGGAGCAGCGCCGCGACGTCGGGATCACGCCCCCGGAATGCGCGATAGGCAACCGCACGGTCGGTTTCATTGCCGGTGGAGAGGAGGACATTGCGGAACCGGTCTGCAACCGTCCGGTCCCACGGTCCGCCCGCTTCGGTAAACGCGGCCCAGGTGTCGGCGTCCATCGTTTCCGACCACAAATAGCTGTAATAGCCCGCCGAATAGGCGTCCGAGCTGAACAGATGGCCGAACTGTGGCAGGCGGTGGCGCATGACGATTTCACGCGGCATGCCGAGGCTCGCCAGCGCCTCGCGCTCAAATGCGGCAATGTCGCTGACCGGCGTGGTGCGGTTGTGCAACTGCATGTCGAGGATCGCGCTGCCGAGATATTCGACCGTGCTGAACCCCTGGTTGAAGCGTTCGGACGCCAAAATACGGTCGAGCAGCGCCTGCGGCATTGGTGCATTAGTCTGATTATGCCGGGCAAACTGATTGAGCACTTCGGGCGTCATCAGCCACCGTTCGTTGACCTGGCTCGGGAACTCGACAAAATCGCGCGGCACCCCAGCAAGATCAGGATATTCGACATTCTGCAGCAGATAATGGATGTTGTGGCCGAATTCGTGGAACAGCGTCGACGCGTCGTCGAGGCTGATCAGCGTCGGCGCGCCATTGGCCCCTTGCGTGAAATTATTATTGTTTGACGTGATCACCGTTTGCGCCGGGGCCAGCCCGCGCTGGTCGCGATAGGTGGTCATCCACGCGCCGGAGCGTTTCCCGTCACGCGCGAAATTATCGAGATAGAAGGTGCCGACATGCGCGTTGGTGCGGCTGTTGGACACCTCGAACGTGCGTACATTTGGTTCAAACACTGGGATCGACCCGGTGGTCTCCCGGAAGCTGAGATCATATAGCCGCCCCGCCGCGTAGAACAGCGCGTTCACGAGGTTGTTCAGCTCAAGATAGGGCTTCACTTCATTTTCGGAGAGGTCGAAGCGGTCCTTGCGGACGATTTCCGCATAATAGCGGTAATCCCATGGCTCGATGGTGATCTGCGGCGTGCCATTGGTCCGCGCGCGGGTGTTGGCGATGGTCTGCATATCGGCGACTTCTTCGCGGACCCGGGCGACGGCAGGACGCCAGACCCGCATCATCAGATCCGTTGCGCGTTCGGGGGTGCCGGCCATGGTGTCGGCCATGCGGTAATGCGCATGCGTGGCAAAACCGAGCAGGCGGGCGCGCTCCTGACGCAGGCGTAAGATGTTGGCGATGGTCGGGCCGGTGTTGTTCGCTCCCGCATTATCGCCGCGTCCGACAAAGGCGCGCCAGACGCGTTCGCGAAGCGCGCGGTTGTGGGCGAATTGCAGCACCGGTTGCGCGGACGAGCGGGTGTTCTTGATCGCCCAGCTGCCGGGCCGACCCTGTGCTGCTCCTGCTGCGGCAAGGCTGGCGCGGAAGCCGGGTTCAAGCCCGTCCAGCTCAGCCTCATTGGTGATGAAAATATAGGTGGATTCGTCGGCGAGCAATTTCGAGCCGAATTCGGTGAACAGCCCGGCGAGCTGCGTGTTGATCGCGATCAGCCGCGCCTTGCCTGCGTCATTGAGCGCCGCGCCATTGCGCACCTGCTCTTCATAAGTGCGCTCGACAATCCGGCGTTGCTGCACCGTCAGGCCAGCGGCGGCACGGTTTTCATAGACGGTGCGATAGCGGGCGAACATGCGCGGATCGAGCCGCAGTTCATCGAAGAACGCCGACAGGCGCGGCTCCCATTCGGCCTCCATCGCCTGCACCGCGGCATTCGACATGTTCGACGTCTGCACGCCCCAGAGCGGATAGACACGGCTGATAGTCTGTCCGGCCAGCATGACGCGGACATTGGTGTTGGCGAAGGTGGCGGGTTCGGGGTTGTCGCGGATCACCGCCATTTCGGCGCGCAGCTCATTCATCGCCTGCGTGAACGCAGCGGGGAAGAGATCGACCTGCATCCGGTCCCATGGTGGCACGCCGCCGTGCGGGCCGGTCCAGATGGCGGTCAGCGGATTGGCGCTGGCGGGGAGCGGCGGAGCGGCGACGGCCGGTGCTGCCTGCGCCATGGCGCTCTGGCCTCCCTCGGTCGTGCAGCCGGTGACGACTGCGGCGCTCGACAGCAGCGCACCGATGCTAAATTGGCGGCGGGTGATCATAGGGGGCATCCTCTCGCATGTGATTATGCGCGATGGATAGGACCGGGGCCGGGATAGTTGCAACGGAAATCAGGCGGCGAACGGAAACTCTGGCACTCCGGGCACATCCACGCGAAACGCAAACACGCCGCCAGCGCCGGGTTGTTCGGCGAGTTCGACTTCATTCAAACCCGTGCGCGCCGTGGTGACGAACGCGGTGCAGCCATCATCGCCGCCGAATGCGATCATCGTCGGGCGCTCCACGGGCAGCGGGATTTCGCGCAGCAATTCGCCGGTGGGGGACAGGCGAACGACGCGCCAGCCATCGAACAGCGCGGTCCAGTAACAGCCCTCAACATCAAAACTGCCGCCATCGGGGCGACCAAAGCCGGAGCCGACGCCGGGGGCAAATTGGTGGAGAATGCGACTGCCTGAAAGGGTGCCTTCCATCATATCAAAATCATAGACCCGCACAGCATGGCTGGGTGTGTCGGCATGGCAAAAAACCGCGCTCGCCTGCGAGCGGGAAAGGTCACCATAAAACGCTGCGCCGTTGCACGTCAGCATCCCGCCCTCGATCTCGATTAGCGCGCCGTCACTATCCAGTCGATACAGCGCGGCATTATTCCTATCCTTCGCGCTATTGACGCTGCCGACCCAGAACCGACCGGCTGGGTCGGTGCGCCCATCATTCATCCGGTGGTGCGGCATTCCTGCGAGCACCTGCGGCCCGAACGGCACGGGCTGCGCATCCCAACGCTCGAGTAGTGCGCAGCCATCCTTCATGCCCAGCACGAACCCGCCGTCCTTGCGAAACGCGAAGCAAGCGACCGGTGCACCAAACGCCTTGCTCTCCACCAGACCACTTGCCGCATCCCAGCGATGCATCTGTTGCTCGCCAATATCGACCCAATAGAGCCGCCGTTCCCCGGCGTGCCAGCGCGGGCATTCGCCCAAAGTGCACGCGGCGTCGATTAACAGGGTCGGTGTCGCGGTCAGGGTGTCGTGCTTCGTCATGTGCCGGTGATTAGCAACGCGCCGTCTGCCGCGCCATCACTGTCGCCAAGCAAAAGCAACTTGACCTTTCCGTAAACGTAAGGTTGAGTGGAGCCTTAGCCAAAACATCCCCCGGAGAGTCGTCCCATGTCGCTCGATACCATTCCGCGCAGTGCCTATAACGAAGATCATGAGGCGTTCCGCCAGACGGTGCGGCGGTTCATGCTCGAGGAAATCGCGCCGAATGCCAAGCAATGGCAGGAGGACGGCATCGTGCCGAAATCGATCTGGCCCAAGGCGGGTGAACTCGGGCTGCTCTGCCCGACGGTGCCGGAGGAATATGGCGGGCTAGGCCTCGATTTTGGCTATAACGCCATCGTCGATGAAGAGGGCGCTTATTATGGCGGCGCAGCGACGGGGTTTTCGCTCCAGTCCGATATCGTCGTCAATTATCTGGTGAGCTATGGCTCC
>JANOPV010000345.1:0-12480 GCA_031422035.1 Sphingomonas sp.
GCATATCGACCAGCACCATACGGTCGAGGATTCGGCGCTGGCGCTGGGCGATGCGCTCGCCCGCGCGCTCGGCGAAAAACGCGGCATTGCCCGCTATGGCACTGCCTATGCGCCGATGGATGAAACGCTGACTCGCTGCGCCCTCGACATATCGGGGCGGCCGCATTTCATCTGGAAATCCGGCTTCACCCAGCCGCGTCTGGGCGAAATGGACACCGAATTATTTGAGCACTGGTTTGCCAGTTTCGCGCAAACCGGTGGCATCACCCTGCACCTAGAAACACTCTATGGTGAGAATAATCATCATATCGCCGAAAGCTGTTTCAAGGCGCTGGCCCGCGCCCTGCGCCAAGCGGTCGAGATTGACCCGCGCAAAGGCGACGCGGTGCCTTCGACCAAGGGGGTGCTGTGAAAGCTCCCCTCCCGCTTGCGGGAGGGGTTGGGGGTGGGCCTGAGCCAGTATTTGGCTCGGCACAGTCGCTCCCACCCCTAGCCCCTCCCGTAAACGGGAGGGGGACATGACCAGCATTGCCCTGATCGATTATGGCGCGGGTAATCTGCGGTCGGTCGAAAATGCTCTGAAAGCCGCGGGGGCGAGCAATGTTACCGTGACCACGTCAGCCGCGGACATAGCGGCGGCTGACCGCATTGTCCTGCCGGGGGTTGGCGCATTTGCGCATTGCATGGCGGCGCTCTCCGCTTTGCCGGGGATGATCGATGCGCTGAACCAGGCGACCGGCACGGGCCCGGCAGAAGGAGCGCGCCCCTTCCTCGGCATCTGCGTCGGCATGCAATTGATGGCGACGTCGGGGCATGAACATGGCGACCATGCCGGGCTGGGCTGGTGCAAGGGCACGGTGCGCCTGATGACGCCCACCAACCCCGAGATCAAGATTCCGCACATGGGCTGGAACGATGTCGACCCCATCGCGCCGCACCCGTTGCTGGTGGCGGGTGAAGCCTATTTCCTGCACAGCTATGCTTATTGGGGCGAAGACTTTCTGGCGACCACATCGCTGGGTGCGCCGCTCGCCGCCGCCATCGGCCGCGACAACCGGATCGGGGTGCAGTTTCACCCGGAAAAAAGCCAGGCCTATGGGATCAATTTCCTCAACCGCTTTCTGAAGTGGGCACCATGATTGTCTTCCCCGCCATTGACCTTAAAAACGGCCAGGTCGTGCGCTTGGCTGAGGGGGATATGGCGCGGGCGACGGTTTATGGTGATGATCCGGCGGCGCAGGCGCGGTTGTTCGCGGCGGCTGGCGCCACCCACCTCCATGTCGTCGATCTCGATGGCGCGTTCGCTGGCGCAAGTGTCAATGGCGATGCGGTCGAAGCAATCATCGCGGCATTTCCGGGCAAGGTGCAGGTCGGCGGCGGGGTTCGCGACCGCGCGGGGGCTGACCGCTGGCTGGGGCTGGGGGTTGATCGCGTCATCATCGGCACCGCGGCGCTTAAAGACCCGGCGTTCGTGCGGAGTGCGGCGCGTGACCTGCCTGGGCGGATCATCGTCGGCGTCGATGCGCGCGATGGCATGGTGGCGACCGAGGGCTGGGCGGATGTGTCAGATGTCAGCGTCGTCGATCTTGCCCGCCGGTTTGAAGATGCGGGCGTCGCGGCGCTGCTGTTCACCGACGTGGGCCGCGACGGGATGCTCAAGGGCTGCAATGTTGCAGCGACGGTGGCGCTGGCGCGGGCGGTGGACATACCGGTTATCGCGTCGGGCGGCGTCGCGGACATGCGCGACATATATGCGCTGCTGCCGCATGTCGCCGATGGTATCGCTGGCGTCATCACCGGGCGGGCGCTGTATGACGGGAGGCTGAATTTGGCGGCGGCAATCGCCGCAGCGGCGAATTCGACGTGAATGACCGCGACTATATCGGGTGGGTAGCCATCCTGCCGTTAGGCGCAATGCTGTGGCATCTGTATGTCGCTGTCAGGCATCAGGAAGTTCGGACACGACGAGGAACCATCCGTCGCGCCGATGAGCCTTTCAAATTTTGGTTTGCGTCGATTTTCATCCTCCTCATTTTCGCATTCGGCATCTGCTGGTTTGCGGGCTGGGTGGCAACATGACCGTCCGGGTGCGCGTCATCCCCTGCCTCGATGTCGCGAATGGCCGCGTCGTCAAGGGCGTCAATTTTGTCGACCTGCGCGATGCTGGCGACCCGGTGGAGGCTGCGCGCGCTTATGATGCGGCGGGCGCGGATGAGCTGTGCTTCCTCGACATCGGCGCGACGCACGAAGGGCGCGGCACATTGCTGGCGATGGTCGAAGCGGTGGCGGCGCAGTGTTTCATGCCGCTGACCGTCGGCGGCGGGGTGCGCAGTGCGGACGATGCGCGCGCGCTGCTGCTCGCAGGCGCGGACAAGGTCGCGGTGAATTCGGCGGCGGTCGTCCGGCCCGAACTGGTCGCCGACATCGCCGGGCGGTTCGGCAGCCAGTGCGTGGTGGGGAGCATTGATGCGCGGTTGGTCGCTCCGGGCAGGTGGGAGATTTTCACCCATGGCGGGCGGGAGGCCACCGGCGTCGATGCGCTGGTGCATGCGCAGCGGCTGGTCGAACTCGGCGCGGGCGAGTTGCTCGTCACCAGCATGGACCGCGATGGCACCCGCGATGGCTATGACCTTGCGCTCACCCGCGCCATTGCCGATGCGGTCAGTGTCCCGGTGATAGCGTCTGGCGGGGTTGGCACCCTCGGCCATCTGGTCGACGGCGTTCGCGAGGGCCATGCCAGCGCGGTGTTGGCGGCGTCGATATTCCATTTTGGCCAGCATAGCATTGCCGAAGCGCACGCGGCGCTCAGCGCGGCGGGGCTGCCAGTGCGCAGCCCGGTTGACAGCGCCGCTCGGTCGGCCTGAATAGACTGCTATGACAGCCAATCCCCTCTCAGCGCTCGAACTCGTGATAGCCGCACGGCTCGCCGCCGCCGATCCCGAATCGAGCTATGTCGCGCGCCTCGCTGCGGCCGGGCTCCCTAAGATCGCGCAAAAACTCGGCGAAGAAGCGGTCGAAACCGTGATCGCCGCGCTCATCGAACCCGATGACAAGCTGGTCGGTGAAGCCGCCGATCTTGTCTTCCACCTCACCCTCCTCCTCCACCAGCGCAATCTCGGCTGGGCCGATGTGCTGGGCGAACTTGAGACGCGGCACGGGACGTCGGGGCTAACGGAAAAGGCCAGCCGGGAATAACCAACCGCGCTCGTTTACGAGCGGGAAAGGTCAACAAAATGCCCATCGATGCCACCCTCTCTTACGACCCTAACAACATCTTCGCCCGCATCCTGCGCGGCGAAATCCCCAATCGCACGGTCTACGAAGACGAGTGGGCGCTCGCCTTTCACGACATCGCCCCCCAGGCACCGCAGCACATATTGGTGATCCCCAAGGGGGCCTATGTCAGCTGGGATGATTTTAGCGCGCGCGCAACTGACGCCGAAATCGCCGGGTTCGTCCGTGCCGTCGGCCAGGTCGCGCGCGACCTTGGGCTGGTCGCGCCCGGCTATCGCCTGCTCGCCAATATCGGCCATGACGGTCATCAGGAAGTGCCGCATCTGCATGTGCACCTATTCGGCGGGCAGCCGCTGGGGCCAATGCTGAGCCGCTAGAGCAGCGCGATGACGCCCGTCAGTAACGCCAACGCCACAGTGGGATAAAAGGTCAGGCCGAAACCGAAGGCGCGGGCACCGGCCCCCTTGGCGTATTGCGCCGCGAACACCAGCCTACCGATCAGGAACAGGATCGCACAGCCGATGATCGCGTCAGCAAGATGCATCGGCAGGGTGATGGCGGCGATGCCATAGACGAGCGCGGCGAGCGTGACCTGTTCGTGCGTGTTGCGCAGGATAGCGGACAACATGACAGCATTTGGTGTCGCTAAACCAGCGTGCGCCGCTGCATCTCGGTCGGCAGCGCTGAAAAAGCGATGCCGCGCCAGCATGGCGATGCCGTGGCACAGCGAGAGGGCGAGCGGTGTACTGGCGAGGGCGAACTGCGTCAGGCGTTGCGCTGGCACCAAGGGCTCAAACTCCCGGGACAGGACAGCGAAAAGAAGCATTACGACGGTCACTGCCCACGCCAGCAATGCCGCTTTGGCCACTGCCCGTTGTTCATCATCCCACGCCATTGCCACATTATGCGCCACCCGCTCGCCGATGCACGGGAAATGTTGTTGCGCTCGCTCGCTGAGCGGCTAGGTTCATCGGCATCAGGGAAGACATAGCGCCGAACCAATCGGCCATGGGGGTAGAGATGGCATCAGCACCGCAGCGCAGCATCATCCAGCGGATGTTCGCGCGAAAATCAATCGCGCAGGTTCAGCGTGAGACACAGACCAGTGAACTGAAGCGCACGCTTGGCAAATGGAACCTGCTGCTGCTCGGCGTTGGCTGTATCATTGGCGCGGGGATTTTCGTCCGCACCGGCAGCGCGGCGGCGCTTCATGCCGGGCCAGCGGTGCTGCTGTCCTTCGTGGTGGCGGGCATTGTCTGTGCCTTTGCCGGGCTGTGCTATGCCGAACTGTCCTCGACCCTGCCGGTGTCCGGCTCTGCCTATACCTACAGCTACACGACGCTGGGGGAGTTCGTCGCGTGGATCATGGGCGCGCTCCTGCTGCTCGAATATGGGCTGGCGGCGTCGGTGGTTGCGGTCGGCTGGGCTGGCTATGTGGTCAGTCTGCTCGCGGATTTCGGGCTGCAGATACCCGCGCAATTTACCGGTCCGTCGGGCATGACGCTGATGCGTGATGGCGCGCCGGTGCTGGTCGATGGCCAGACGGTGACGACGATCTTCAACCTGCCGGCCTTCCTGATCTGTATCGCGCTGTCGGGTCTGCTGATGCTGGGCGTGTCCGAATCGGCGAAGGTCAATAATGTCATCGTCGCGATCAAGGTCAGCGTGCTGGTGGCATTCATCGCGGTTGGCGGGGCCATTGTCCTGTCCAATCTGGGCGAGCTTATGGCGGCGCACTGGGTCCCGTTCATTCCGGAATATGATCCGGCTGCGAATAATGGCGAAGGGGCGTTCGGCGTCGACGGCATCATGCGCGCGGCATCAATCGTCTTCTTTGCCTATATCGGGTTTGAAGCGGTTTCGACCGCAGGGCAGGAGGCAAAAGACCCTGCCCGCGACATGCCGTTCGGGATCCTCGGTTCGCTGATCGTCTGCACCGTCATCTATATGCTGGTGGCGGCGATCATGACCCTGCTGGTCCCCTATGGCACGCTGAACGTGCCTGATCCGGTCGCGGTGGTGGTCGACAATTTCGGCCCGACCTGGGGCTGGCTGGCCAAGATCATCAAGGTTGGCGCAATCATCGGCCTGACATCGGTGGTGCTGGTGCTGATGTATGCGCAGACCCGGATTTTCTACACCATGGCGCGCGATGGCTTGCTGCCAAAGATTTTCAGCAAGGTGCACCCGAAATATCAGACGCCCTATGTCAACACTGCGCTGGTCGGGCTGTTGACTGCGGTGGCGGCTGGGTTCTTTGACATCAATGTGCTGGGCGACATGACGTCGGTCGGCACGCTGGCGGCCTTTGCCATCGTCTGTTTGTCGGTGATCTATCTGCGCCGCAATGCGCCTGAACTGCCGCGTGGCTTCACCGTGCCCTTTTATCCGGTAACCCCAGTGCTGGGCATCCTGTCCTGCGGCTATCTGATCTACACCGTGCCGCCGAACGTGCTGATGTTCTTTGCGTGGTTCATGGGTGGGGCGATCATCCTCTATTTCATCTACGGCATGCGCAATTCGAACCTGCAGCATGGCGCATGGCAGGATGATGCGCCGGATATGGGTGAGTTTCCGGGGCCAGTGGTCGAGGATGATCGGCCAGGCTGATTGCCGCCCGCTTAAATTTTTGAGGAAGGGGAGCCGCAATGCTCCCCTTTTTCTTGTGCGCTGTCCGGCACTCTACGCCGCCGGGCGCGCCACCGTCGTCCCCGGCCGAGTGAATAATCGCCCGCGCTCCGCCCACAGCACCATGCCAAGGCCAGCCAGCCCGCAGATCAGGAAACCCTGCGCCATCGGCACCCCGGTCCCGTCAAATTGTTGCCCGATCAGTCCGCCGAGCGACGCGCTGAGCAGCGTCCGCACGCTGGTCTGGAATGACGACGCCGTCCCCGCAATCCGGCCAAAGGGGGTCATCGCAATCGCGCTCAAATTGCTGCCGATCAGGCCGATCATGCTCATATTGATCGCCAGCGGCACCAGCAGCAGCAGCGGCTGACCCACCGCCGCATCGCTGACCAGCCACTGAACCATCGCCAGACCAATGAACAGCAGGATCGCGGTATGCGACACCCGCCGCGCCCCGAACCGCTCGACGATCCGGCTGTTGAGGAAATTGGTGCACGCCATCGTCCCCGCGACGCAGGCAAAGGCAATCGGGAAATAGTCGGGCGATCCGAACAATGCGGTGAACAGCTGTGACGAGCTGGTCAAAAACCCGAACAATCCCGCCTGGATCAGCGCCGCACCCAGCGTGTAGCCGACCGCCAGCCGATGCCGCGCCACGCTGCTCCATGACGACAGGATCGTCCGCGCATCCAGCCGCGAGACATTGGCCGGGTCCAGCGTCTCGGGCAAACGCCGCCACACCCAGCCCGCCATCACCACGCCCATCACTGCGAACAGCAGGAAAATCTCCCGCCACCCGCCGAACAGCAACACCGCCTGGCCCACCGTCGGCGCGATTACCGGGACGATCATGAATATCATGAAGATGGTGGAGATCATCCGCGCCATCTGGTCGCCAGACATCTGGTCGCGGACGATGGCGATGGTCACCACCCCCATCGCCGCTCCGGCCAGCCCTTGCATGAAGCGCAAGCTCAGCAGCACCGAAAAATCGCTGACAAAGGCACAGCCCAGCGCGCAGGCGATATAGGCCATCAGTGCCCATAACAGCACTGCCCGCCGCCCATAGCGATCCGACATCGGCCCATGGACGATGGAGCCGAGGCCAGTGCCCAGCAGATAGGCAACGATCACATATTGCGGCCTATTGGCATCCGCCACGCCCAGGCTCGCGCCCATCGCGCTGAGTGCAGGCAGCATCGCATCAATGGCGAGCGCATTCAGCGCCATCAGCCCCGCGAGCATGACGACCAGTTCCTTGCGGCCCATGGTGGCAGGCGCGGCGATAGTGCTGGGGGGAGAAGACATGCCCGCGCCAATGCCACAGGCGGCGGTTAAGGGGAAGGCGGGGGGGTAATCAGCGCATGTGGGAAGCGGGAACAGAGCGCCGGACGCGATAGCATGCCGGGCGGCGGCGCGCGGGTTGCCGAAGATGATCTGGGTGGTTGCTAGTTTCGACGAGATTGCTGCCGTTCTGATGCTATCCTTAAGTCCCTCATCCCTGCCGCTCGTCCATGCGTGCTTGCATATGTGCAAGCACAGTGCTATGTGCAAGTAGCTAGAGGATGAATAATGACCCAAGCCGCCCGCCGCCGCCAACCGCCAATTACCATACGATCAGCGCGAGCGACGGCGCTGCTGCGCCGGCTTGCGATCGGTGGCCGTAGCCAGGTCGACATTATTGAAGAGGCGCTTGAGCGCATGGCGTCGCAGCGAAAAACCCTATCAGAAGCGTTGTCGCCAGCCGTTCCGCACGAATTTGATTGGGAACCTCAGCGCTCGACCATGAGGGCGCGCTTACCCGACCTTGAGTCCTGATGTATCTTTTAGACACCAACATCGTTTCGGAAAGCCGCAAACTCGGCACGTCGCGGGTTGATCCCGTCGCCGCGCGGTGGCTGGACCGGATCGACGTTGCCCAAACCTTACTCTCGACAATGACAATTTTCGAATTGGAGCGAGGGGTGCGCCAGATGGAGCGTCGCGACGCCACACAAGGGCTGGTGCTGCGCCGCTGGATGAACGATCAGGTCATGGCGACCTATGAAGCCCGCATCCTGCCGATGACTGGCGCAGTAGCGTTGATCTGCGCAGGGTTGCACATCCCCGATCCCAGGGCCGAACGTGATGCGTGGATAGCTGCTACGGCGATTGATGCCCACTTGTCCTTGGCGACGCGCAACGTTGACGACTTTTCTGCTATGGGAGTGACGCTGGTCAATCCATTCGACGGTGACAGCGACAATTGACCGCTATCGACAAGATTGCTGTCGCTTATTGCGTGAACCGGCTTGTCCGGAAGCAGACTTCAAAGGGCACTTGCGATACGCGTATCGCAAGCCTATGATCATGTCCATGCCGATGTCACTCCGCCTTCCGTCTCAGGTCGAAGATCGTCTCACTATGCTGTCTACGCTGACGGGACGGTCAAAGACGTTTTACGCAACCGAAGCCATTGTCGAGTATATTGACGATCTGGAAGACGCCCATTTGTCGTCCGAAATTCGGGCACGCGTTCGAGCCGGAACAGAGGCGCGCATCCCGTTGAGCACATTGCTGGATGAATATGGCCTGGTGCGTTGAACTCGCCGACAGCGCAGCCAAGCAACTCCGGAAACTCGACCCGCAGGTCGCCAAACGCATTCTAAGTTTTCTGCGCGACCGTGTCGCCATCCTCGATGATCCGCGCAGCATCGGCGAAGCCCTTCGCGGCAAAGAATTCGGCGATTTCTGGAAATATCGCGTCGGTGACTGGCGCATCATCGCCGATCTCGAGGATGGCATGCTGCTCATCACCGTAATCCGGATCGGCAACCGGCGTGATGTCTACCGGCGGTAATCGATGAGATTTCGGTCATTTAGTAGTCCTGCGAGCATCATTCATAGCGGTCGTGTCAACCCACACCATGAGGGCATCTTGCAGGGTTTCATCGTACGAAATTTGTGATGACGGAATCTGGTGACCGGTAAATTCCAGATGAAGTCCTGTTCCAACCGGGAAGTGGCGACCAGAAAGCAGGTCGGCGAGCAACGAACCAGATCGTCTGGCCGTGCTAGCCCCGTCGATAAGTTTCGCGGCAGTAGGCAGAATATTCTTCCAAGCGAAGCGTATCGCCGCTGGCTGGTCCCGAGCGAGTTCCGTGCCGGGCATGAGGCCGGGATCATAAGCTATGAAACGTGGGCCCTCTTTGCCATGTTCGCGTGCCATGGCGTATGTAAACAGGATATTGCAGAGTTTGGAGGTAGCGTAGCGGTCCCGGCCCAATTGGGCCTTGTCGGTACTCACTGAAACCTTGCCTGCCGCAACCTCAGCCGCCGATGGGAAATACCCGCCATAGAATTTGTAAGGCTTGGCGAGTTTATGGTCCTTGTCGTGCGTGCCGCTGGCTGTCGAAACGGTAATGGCGGACCGAGACATCACCGGCTCCAATGCACGGAACAGCACGATATGCCCCAAAACATTAGTGGCAAAGGTCAGCTCAAAGCTGTCGACTGAGAATTGATCGCCACTGATGATCTGAACACCAGCGTTGAGCGCCACGCCTGACAGCATGTTGGTGCCGAGGAACGTCGTGACCTCTGCGGCAAACGAGCGGACAGAGGCGAGCGACGATGTGTCGAGGGTAAACACGTGCAGTTGTGCAACCGGGATTGCGCGCCGCAGCCGATCGAGACTTGCCGTCTCGCGCGCACCAACGATGATGATGTTCCCCTCGTCAACCGCTGCAAGCTGGGCAGCCGCTTCAATACCAAGGCCCGAGGTGGCCCCGGTGAACAGAAAATATCGCGGCAAACCCATGGCTCTCTCCTATGATCAGGCTTGCCAAAGCGAACCTAACTCAGTTACCTAATACGAAATTCGCATTCAGTAAATACGATTATCGTAGTCAGGAGATTTGGTGAAACAGGCTGATATTCTCGACGCAGCAATCGGAACCTTGCTGCGCTTGCTCATCATCGACGAACGTCGTCTGTCGTCGGACCTCGGCACCATTCCGTTCAATCCCCTCGATCTTGAAACGCTATCTTATCTGCACAAACATCCGCAATCGGTGGCCAAGGACGTGGCCCATCATCTGGGTGTGAGCTCGACGACAATGCAATCCGTCATCGACCGATTGTATAAGCGCCATCTGGTGACGCGTGATCCTGCTGCGTTGAAAGGTCGGGCGGTCGCGTTGGGACTCACGGATGAAGGGATGGCCTTTCGCAATCAGATTCAGGCGCAAAATATCGAGAACTGCCAGAAGATGCTCTCCTACATAGCCGACGATGATCGGGAGACATTTGTGATAAATATGAAAACTATCGCCACGCGCTATTCGCTCAGCATGTCGGTTAAATGATCGCGCCTTAATGGCGCGCTACCGGACGTCTGCTTTGCAAGGAATCTAAGCCGACAGCCGACAGTCCGCTCCCCCCAACAAACGAACCATTCCGATCCACCCCCACTTCCCAGCACCGCTCGCTCCCCCTACAGCCGCGCGCATGTCTGTGATCGCGCTCTTTGCTACTCCTCTCCTTGCGGCGCAGTCGGCGTCTGCGCCTGCTGCGCCGCCCATCCCCGTTACTGACACCGCCGCCCAAACCGACGCGACCGACATCATGGTCATCGCGCCAGAGCTCCCGCCACCGCCGACGCTTGGCGCATATGGCGCCCAAAGCATCACCGCCGCCACGCTCGCCGCTGTGCCCAATGGCCGTCTGGAAACCGCGCTCGCGCTCATTCCGGGCGCGCAGCAATTTCGTCGGTCGGACAGCCGCTCGGCCAACCCGTCCGCGCAGGGGCTGACGCTGCGGGCACTGGGGGGCAATGCGGCCTCGCGGACCTTGCTACTGCGCGACGGGGTGCCGCAGGGGGACCCATTTTTTGGCGCCATCGCCTTTAACGCGCTGCCGCTGGACAGCATCGCCGCCATTCGCGTCACCCGCGGCGCGGGGGCTGGGCCGTTTGGCAGCGGCGCGCTGGCGGGCGTGGTTGAACTTACCAGCCGCGATCCCTTTGCTGGGCCGCGTTTTGCCGCACAGGCCAGCCTCGGCAGCTTTGACACCGCTGGCGGCGCGCTCGACCTGGTTCGCCCGCTCGGCGTCGGCGCGGTGGCGCTCAGCCTGTCGGGCGAACGCAGCGACGGCTTCTGGACGACGCCCACCGACCAACGCGTCGCCGCCAGCGTGCCCGCCGCCTATCGTCACCTGACCGGCGACCTCGCCTTTGCGATCCCGGCGGGCGACGGGCGGCTCGATGCCCGCCTCTCCGCCTTTGACGACCGCCGCACCCTGCGCTTTGCCGGATCCGACAGCCGCACCAGCGGCGCGGATGCGTCGCTGCGCTGGCTGCGTGATGGCGCACGTGGCGGGGTGGCTGACGGGGCGTGGCCGATGGAGCTGCTCGGCTGGCTCCAGGTGCGTGATTTCAGCAATGTCGTCATCAGCGCCGCCAGCTTTCGCCCGACCCTTAACCAGCGCGCCACGCCCTCGCTCGGCTGGGGTGGTAAATGGGAAATCCGGCCACCGGTTGGCGACAACGCGCTGCTCCGCCTCGGCATCGACTGGCGCGGCGCCTCGGGGCGCACCGATGAGGTTGGGTTGGCGGCAAACGGCACCGTCACCGTGCGCCGCCGCGCGGGCGGGGCGTCCAGCGTCGTCGGCCTGTTTGTCGAACATGACGTGCGCGCTGGACCGCTAACCTTGGGCGGCGGCATTCGCGTGGATCGCTGGGCGTTGACCGATGGCGCATTGCGGGAGGCGCGCGGGGACGGCACCATCCTCACCGACATTGCCTATCCGGCGCGGGCCGACACGCTGTGGACCGCACGCGGGGCCGCGGCCTACACCCTCGCGCCCGGGCTGGACGTGCGCGCGGCGGCCTATCGCGGGTGGCGGCTGCCGACGCTCAACGAACTTTATCGGCCCTTTGTGCTGTTTCCGGTCACCACCCGCGCCAATGCCGCGCTGATGCCCGAACGGCTGACCGGGGTGGAAGCGGGGCTGAACTGGGCAATTGGTGATGGGGCGGCGGGGGACGGGGCTACGATCGCCTTCACCGTCTTCGCCAACCGGCTGGAGGGGGCGATTGCCAATGTCACCATCGGCCCCAATGTGCGGCAACGGACCAATCTGCCCGCCATCGCCGTGCACGGGATCGAACTGTCCGGCCATGCCCGGTGGGGGGAATTGCGGGTTGATGTCGCGGGCGCCTTTGCTGATGCGCAAGTGAATGGTGGTATACTCTCCGGCCGGCGCCCGGCCCAAACTCCGCGTTTGTCAGGATATACGCAAATTCAATGGCTTAGTGGGCAATCTAGCGTCACCCTGGCCCTCCGCCATGCCGGCAGCCAGTTTGAGGATGATAGTAATAGTACTTCCATCAAGGCATTCACAACGCTCGATTCTAGCCTGACCATTCCGCTCATTCGCCGCTGGTCGCTCTCGTTCGTGGCCGAAAATATCACCGATTCCCGTATCATCACCCGCAACAGCGGCGGCTCCGTCGACCTCGGCACGCCCCGCGCATTCAGATTGACGTTGCGCTACGAGTAACAGCGGTTATCAACGCCTTAGGGCTTTTGGAGGGAACTGACCGATGGCGACGCTAGCCAATGCCGATCATTATTCGCG
>JANOPV010000346.1:0-7796 GCA_031422035.1 Sphingomonas sp.
GGATACGCTGGATGGTCGCGGTGCAAGCGGGATTGGTCGGCCTGATCGGCTATGGCATCGGCCTCGGTCTGGCGACGATGTTCATCGCGCTGGGCAGCGCGAACAGTGATGCGTTCAAAGGGTTTTATATCCCGTGGCAGATCCCGGTGATTACGGCAGGGGCGGTGCTCATCATGATCCTGCTGACGGGTTCCATCGCCTTGCGCGCGGTGCTGAAGATGGAACCCGCCGAGGTGTTTCGGTGACGGCGATGCTGCCTGAAGCCATCAAGGTCACTGGGGTAGCCAAGGATTTTGCCATCGCTGACGGCAAAATTCGCGTGCTCCACGGGATTGATGCGTCGATCCGCTCTGGTGAGCTGACCTATTTGGTCGGCGAGTCCGGGTCAGGGAAAACAACGTTGATTTCGATCATCGCTGGGATTCTCTATCCGACCGAGGGGACGGTGTCGGTGTTCGACACGGACATTTATCAGCTTACGGACACGCAGCTGGTGAATTTTCGCCGGAACACCATCGGCTTTATCTTTCAGCAGTATAATCTGCTGCCAACGCTGACCTCGGCGGAGAATGCGGCGGTGCCGCTGATCGCCGGCGGAATGCGGCGGGCCGAGGCGGTGGCACGGGCCGAGGGTCTCTTGGCCAAGCTGAACATTGCCGATCAAGCCAACAAGCTGCCCCGTGCATTGTCGGGCGGGCAGCAACAGCGCGTCGCGATTGCTCGGGCGCTGGTCCATAACCCCCGCCTGATCGTCTGTGACGAGCCGACTGCGGCGCTTGATGCCAAATCCGGGCGGCGAGTGATGGATTTGTTGCGCGAAGTGGCGCTGGCCGAAGACCGCGCAGTCATCATCGTCACCCACGATAACCGAATTTTCGATCTCGCCGACCGTATTCTCACGATGGAAGACGGGCGGATCACCCATGATGGCAAAACCATGCCAAGCGACCATTAAAGGGCCAAGACCATGCCGCGTCTGAACTTTTCCCGACAGATATTGCCGGTGCTGGCGATCATCGCAATTATCGTGTCGGCGGTGCTCATTCTGCGTAGCCAGCCGGACCAGCCATTGAGCGACCCGGCGGTGCGGCCTGCAACCGCGCCCGCGGGCGGCGCGAATATGGTGGCGGGGGCGGGGCTAGTTGAGCCGTCGAGCGAGTTGATAGCCATTGGCTCACATCTGCCAGGCGTGATCGACCGGGTATTTGTCAGTCCCGGCGATAGCGTGCCGGCGGGTGCGCCGCTATTTTCCATTGATAGCCGTGAGGCGCGGGCCGCGATTGCCGAGGCGCGGGCGCGACGTGGTTCGCTGGGCGAGCAGCTGGCGGCGTCGCAAACCGCGCTGAACGTCGCGCGGCAGCAACTGGCACTCTATCGCGGGGTCGCCGATCCGCGAGCCGTGTCGCGGCAGGAGGTGATCCAACGCGAGGGTGCAGTGGCCGATGCCGCGGCACAGGCGGATGTTGTGCGCGCACAGATTGGGGAAGCCGACGCAGCGGTGAATGCGGCGGAGGTCCGGCTGGCGCGCCACACCGTGCGCGCGCCGACCACCGCGACCGTGCTGCAAGTCAGCGCGCGGGCCGGGCAGTTTGCGACGGCGGGGCCAGCGGCGGGCAACAACGCGCTGCCTCTGGTAACCATGGGTGTGATCCAGCCGCTGCATGTGCGGATCGACATTGATGAGAATGAAATTGAGCGGGTGGCGATCGGGGAGCCTGCAACGATCAGCCCGCGTGGCAGCGGCGGGGTTACGGTGCGCGCGACATTTGTGCGCGCCGAACCGCTGGTGGTGCCAAAGCGGTCACTGACTAATAGTGCCAGCGAACGCGTGGATGTGCGCGTGTTGCAGGTCATTTACGCTTTGCCCGCTGGCGCGGCGAACTTTGTGGTTGGGCAACAGGTCGATGGCTTTGTGCCGGCGCGCAGTGCCGCCCAACGGCCTCCAGCAAGATGATCGCGCGGCTGGTTATCGGCGCAGCGGCGCTGGCGTTGTCGGCCTGCGCAACGGTTGAGGGCGTTCAGCCGGTTTCAGCGGTGATGTTGCCGGATGCGTTTGCGATGCTCGATGCAGAGACCGTCCCTAGCGGCGATATTGCGGCTTTGCTGCCACATGATGATGCTGCCTTCCGCCAGTTAAGTGAGCGCGCGATGGCCGATGCGCCGACGCTGGCTGCGGCGCTGGCCCGGATTGACGCCGCGAGAGCGGGTCTGCGCGGCGCAAGTGCTGCGCGGCTACCACGAATCGATGGCTCCGCTGGGGTGACGGCAAACGAAGGCAATGTCAGCCGGACGACGCTGTCGACCGGCGTTGATGCCAGCTGGGAACTGGATGTATTCGGGCGACTACGCGCCTCGGAGCGGGCGGCGGCTGCTCGGCTCGATGCTGCAGGGGCTGATGCTGATGCGGTGCGGCTGGCGCTCGTGTCGGACATTGGCGAGGCGGTGGTTGATGCCCGGACGGTGGCGGCCAGGGCGACGGTGATCCGCGCCGATCTAACCAGCGCGTCGGAGCTGGTGGCAATCACACTGGTGCGGACACAGGCGGGCATTTCGCCAGGGTTTGACCTGGTGCGCGCACAATCATTGGCGGCAGACGCACGGGCGCGACTGGCGCCGTTGGCAGCGGAACGCGCTGCGATTATCGGGCGGCTGGTGACGCTGACCGCGCTGCCGACCGCTGACGTCATGGCGGCGCTGGACCGCGCTGATGGACCAGCGATGACCGCGCGCCCTGTGCCTGATGCGCCGTCGCTGTTGTTGCGCGCTCGGCCGGATGTGCGAGCGGCTGAAGCGCGGCTATCGGCGGCGGACGCAGAAATTGCGGCAACAGCAGCAGAGCGGTTTCCACGACTGACCCTCACCGGCACGCTCGGGTTACTGGCACTGGGGGTTGGCGGGTTGTTTGATGAGGACGCGCTGGTTGGCACGCTGGGTGGCGGGATAGCGGGACCGCTACTCGATTTCGGGCGGATTGCCGCGCGGATCGAAGGGCGGCAAGCTGAGGGGCGCGAAGCATTTGCGGTGTATCGCGGCATATTGTTCCGAGCATTGGGGGAAAGCGAGGCTGCACTGGGCGCACTGCGCGCTAGCGATGAGCGGGTGCGATTGCTGGAAGAGCAGGCGGCGCTCGATACCGACGCCATCGGCCTGGCGCGTGAGCGCTATCGGCGCGGGCTCGACACGTTTCTGACGGTGATTGATGCCGAGCGGAGCGCCAATGCGTCGCGCAGTGCCTTGGCAGTGGCCCGTGGCACCGCACAGCGGGCACGGGTTGCGCTCTATCGCGCGCTGGGCGGCGTGCGTTAAGGGCGCTCGATGACCACGCCAGCACTTGTTCTGATTCTCGGCGACCAGCTGTCGCCTAACATGTCATCCTTGGCGGCAGCTGATCCGGCGACAACGGTGGTGCTGATGGCGGAGGTCGCAGATGAAGCGACCTATGTGCCGCACCATAAGAAAAAGCTCGCCTTTGTGTTTTCGGCGATGCGGCATTTCGCCGAGGAATTGGGGTGGCTGGGCTGGCAAGTCGATTATGTCCGACTCGATGATCCCGCCAATGCTGGGTCATTGGTGGGTGAGGTTGCGCGGGCGATTGAGCGCCATCAGCCATCGGGCCTGCTGGTTACCGAAGCGGGCGAGTGGCGGCTAGCGAACGACATGGCCGAATGGACCGGGCGTTTCGCTATACCGGTTGAGATATTGCCCGACACCCGGTTCATCGCGTCCCATGCGCGGTTCGCGATATGGGCAGAGGGGCGCAAGGCGCTGCGCATGGAGTATTTCTATCGCGAGATGCGGCGCGAAACCGGGCTGCTGATGGATGGTGATGATCCCGCTGGCGGCCAGTGGAATTTCGACCATGACAACCGCAAGCCAGCCGCGCGCGACCTGTTGATCCCGCGGCCGTTTCAGTCAACGCCAGACGCGATAACGCGCGATGTGCTGGCGCTGGTGGCGACGCGCTTTGCCGATAATTTCGGGACGCTGGAGCCATTCTGGTTTGCTGTCACCCGTGCCGATGCCGAGGCCGCGTTTGCCGCATTCCTGCGCGATGCACTGCCCGATTTTGGGCAGTATCAGGACGCGATGATCGCTGGAGAGCCGTTCCTCTATCATGCGATGATTGGGCTCTACCTCAACATCGGTCTGCTCGATCCGCTCAGCGTATGCCGTGCGATTGACGCCGAATATCAGGCGGGACGGGTACCGATCAATGCCGCCGAGGGCTTTATCCGCCAGATCATCGGTTGGCGCGAATATGTGCGCGGGATTTATTGGCGCGAGGGGCCAGATTACGGGCAACGTAACGCGCTGAATGCTACCCGCCCACTGCCGTGGTTCTATTGGTCGGCGGAAACCGACATGGCGTGCATGCGTGCTGCCATCGAACAAACCCGCGACGAAGCCTATGCCCACCATATCCAGCGGCTGATGGTCACTGGCAATTTCGCGATGCTCGCAGGCGTTGATCCGCATCAGCTGCATATCTGGTACTTGGCGGTTTACGCCGATGCTTATGAATGGGTGGAAATGCCCAATGTGATCGGGATGAGCCAATATGCTGACGGCGGCCTGCTGGCATCTAAGCCCTACGCTGCATCGGGTGCCTATATCGACCGGATGTCGGATTATTGCCGCGGGTGCCGCTATCAAGTGAAGGTGAAAGCAGGGCCAGATGCCTGCCCGTTCAATTATTTATATTGGGATTTTATTGCACGTCATCAGGAGCGGTTCGCCCGCAATCCGCGCATGGGTCAGATGGTGCGGACCTATGAAAAAATGACGCCTGAGCGCCATGATGAGATTGCGCGGGACGCCGCCGCATTCCTTGCTACCCACGTCCCATTCGGCAGCGATCCGAGCAGTAAATGACGCTGTCCCAATCGCGTTCCCACTTCTTGCGCCACACAAAGGGCCGCTGACAGACCGGGCAGAGCTTGCTGGGCAATTCTGATTTCTTACGCATTTTAGGCATCAGTAGGGCAGCCGCTCGCCATCCCACGCGAACAGGCCACCGCTATCTGCCGGGGCAAGCGTGTCGACGACCGACAATAGGGATGCGGCGCTCATTGATGGGGTAAAAAGCTTTTCGGGCGCAACCCCGCGCTGAAATGAGGCCGATAGGCGAGTATCGACAGTGCCAGGGTGGAGGGTGACGATGACCGACTCCGGCTGGCGCTGTGCTGCTTCAATCGCAATGGTGCGGACCAGCATATTAAGCGCCGCCTTTGACGCACGATAGCTGTGCCAGCCGCCGAGCCGGTTGTCGCTGATCGAACCCACGCGGGCGGATAATGCGGCGAATACGCCACGTTCCCGGCGTGGCAACAGCGGGACCAGATGCTTGGCGATGATCGCCGGGCCGATAGTGTTGATGGCTAGTATCTGCGCCATATGGGCAGGATTTAACGCCCGGGTGGCCTTTTCCGGGCCGTAGACAGCGCCGTCATGGAGGATACCGGTGGCGACGAAGACGAAATCGAGCGATCCGTGGGCGGTTATCATCGCGGCGGCTGCAGCAATCGACCCTTCATCAGTCAGGTCAAAGGCGAAGGGCGTAATGCGTGGGTCGGTTGTCGATTTCCGCGTACGCGATCCTGCGTATATGCGCTCGCAGTTTGGATCAGCCGCGAGCAGCTCGACCATTGCCGCGCCTATCCCGCCACTAGCGCCAAAAATCGCGGCACGGCGGATGGGGTGCTGGCGGGTCATAGCGGCAGCCTCAGGATGAGGCGCGGACGATGAGTTCCGGGGGCATTTCTATCGACTGCACACTCTCGCCCGCCATCAGGGCAAACAGCGCGTCGATCATCAGGCCCGCACCGCGCTGCAAATCCTGACGCACTGTCGTTAGCGGTGGCACGGTGTGGGCGGCGAGCATGACGTCATCAAAACCGGTAATCGAAATCTCCTGCGGCACCTGACGACCATGTTCGGACAATGCGCGAATGGCGGCCATGGCGATAACGTCCGATGCTGCAACGATGCCGTCGACATCAACCGGCTGCGCAAAATGTTGTCGCAGCCGCGCATGGGCGGTCTCTGCCACCAGTTCGATGTCGAGTGACGTGGCGTCGCTCGCAATGCCCGCTGCTGTGCAGGCGTCCATAAATCCAGCCTGACGCTGTTCTATTTCCGGCGCGCGCGGGTCGCCAAGGAATAATAATTTGCGGCGTCCGCGCGCGATAAGATGCTCAGCGGCCAAACTGCCTCCGCGCCGATTATCGGTGCCGACGCTGACATAATGCTGGTCCGGCAGCCTCGCGCCCCAGGCAACGATTTTGCGATAACGCTGTGCCGCGCGGTCAATCTGCGCTGCTTGGTTGGACTGGCCGACGATGACGACACCATCAAAGCGGTTGCTGTCAACCAGCGCGTCGAGCCAGTCGTCGCTGCTCGGGATGATCTTGGACAGCAGCATGTCATAGCCACGATCCGCAATCGCATCAGCGAGATAGCCGAGCATCGAGAGAAAGAACGGGTCGGTCAGATGCTGGTCACTCTGATGCCCCAGCGGCAGCAGCACCCCAATCGCATTTGTTCGCTGCAGTCGCAGATTGCGCGCCTGGGCATTGGGCCGAAAGTCGAATTCGCGGGCGAGGGCGGCAATTTTCTCGCGGGTCTTGCGGTTGACGACGCTGCTACCGGACAGCGCCCGCGACACGGTGGAGACGGACACCCCGGCGCGGCGCGCCAGTTCCGCCATGTTGATGTTACGCGCAATTTCACTCATCGATTCAGCGTATAGCTCGGCTTTTCTGCGCGGCGCAACGTCTAGAGATTTCGATTGTGCTGCCGGCGTCTCAAAATAGGAGAACAGCGAAGGTTAGGGCCGCTACCAGGCTTGCAAAGGTGGCGCCGAACACCGGCCCTAGAGCGCGCCAGCCGATAGCGATAAGGAGGTCCATTCGTGAGCGCATAGCTGTGGCGATAACCGCGAGCAGCAGCAACGCTTTTGACGCGGTCAGGCCGTAAGTCGCGATTTCCGGCGGCAGGATCACGGCTGAATTGAACGCCACCATCGCGAGGAAAGCCAGTATAAACCACGGCAAGGCAAGGCGTCGCCATAGCGGTTGGGCCGCGCTACCGTCGCCACCAGAAAAGGCGAGAGAGACCATCGCGACGACCGGCGCAAGCAATGCGACGCGGGCGAGTTTGACGACAGTAGCGTCCGCCCCAGCGGCGTCCGAAAAGGCAAAGCCTGCGCCGATCGCTTGTGCGACATCGTGGATGGATGAGCCGATGAGGAACCCGGCCTGGCGATCACCAAAGTTCAGGGCTGCGGCGATCAGCGGGTAAAAACTGAGCGCCAACGCGCTGAATAAGGCGATGCCAACGAGGGTGAGGGCGAATTGCGCCTGGCTGATCCTATCCTTGCCCATCACCGCGTAGAGCGCGAGTGCTGCCGACGCGCCGCAGATAGCCGTAGCGCCGCCTGCGAGCACCCCCGCCGCCACTGATTGCCCGGTTGCCCGTGCGCCCAAGATGCCGCCAGTGAACGCTGCGCCCATCACCAATAGTAACGCGCCAAAGGGCAGCAGGCCGATTGCCCCGATTTGGGCAAAGGTCACTTGCGTGCCGAGAATGACAATGCCGATCCGCAAAAAAGTGCGCGAGGCAAAATCCAGCCCGCGATGGGTGCGCTCATCTCCGGCGACGAAATTCAGCGCGAGGCCGATTAGCAGGCCAAGCAGGATAATCGGCATCCCATAATGTTCGCTCAGCCAGGTCGCGGCGAGCGCGGCGATCCCGCAAATGGCAAGGCCCGGCCAAATGGGCGCGACAACTGTTTGCGT
>JANOPV010000347.1:0-20210 GCA_031422035.1 Sphingomonas sp.
AAGCGGCACGCGGCGCAGATCGCGGCGCGGACCGCCATGTCAAACGCCAACCGCGACAGGCAGCACCCCAGCGGCCAGACACTCGCACCGAAGTGCCGCCCGAAACGGTTCGGGTGCGCGGTGCGCCCGCAGAAATGTCGAGCGCGCGCGCTGATGGCCTGCACCGGATCGCCAAATTGCTGGCCCGCGCCGGGGTGGCGTCTCGCCGTGATATTGAAAAGTTTATCAGTGAAGGGCGGGTCGCACTCAACGGCGTCATCATCGACACCCCGGCGACGCTGCTGGATTCGGTCGTCGGCATTACCGTTGATGGCAATCCGGTCGAGGCCCCAGAGGCATCACAGTTGTTCCTGTTCCACAAGCCTGCCGGGTGCCTGACCGCCGCGCGCGACCCCGCTGGTCGCCGGACGATCTACGACGTGCTGCCCCCCGGCCTTCCCCGGCTGGTCCCGGTGGGCCGGCTCGATCTCAACACCGAGGGTCTGTTGCTGATGACGACCGATGGCGCGCTGAAACGCCGCCTTGAACTGCCGTCCAGCGGCGTCGAGCGCACCTATCGGGCGCGGGCCTTCGGTGAGGTTAGTCAGGCTCAGCTCGAAGACTTGGTTGAGGGCGTCACCATCGAAGGCATGCGCTATGGACGGATCGACGCCAATCTGGAGCGGCGCACCGGACGCAACACGTGGATCGAGATGACATTGACGGAGGGCAAGAACCGTGAAGTGCGCCGAGTGCTGGAGCATCTGGGCCTGAAAGTCGCGCGGCTGATCCGGACCCGTTACGGCCCCTTCGTGCTGGGGTCTTCATCACCCGGGCAAATCGAAGAGGCGAGCCCGCGCGATGTCGAGAACCTGCTGCGCGGCCTGCCATGAGCATTCCTGGCATACGCATCATTGCTGGCGATTGGCGGGGCCGCAAACTCGTGTCGCCAAAGGGCGATGTCACCCGGCCGACCGCATCGCGCGCTCGTGAGGCGCTGTTTTCGATGCTGGTCAGTCGACTGGGCGGCATGACCGGGCTGCATGTCGCCGATTTCTATGCCGGATCCGGAGCCTTGGGGCTGGAGGCGCTGTCCCGCAACGCGGCGCATTGCCTGTTTGTCGAGCGTGACCGCGGTGCACTGGACGCTCTCAACGCCAACATTGCGGCGCTGGCAGTGGGCGACCGCTCTACTGTGCGCGCCGCGATTGTCGGTGCTGCTGGTGCACCGGTGCGCCCGGTCGATCTGGCGCTATTCGATCCACCCTATGGCGAAACTGGCATTGATGCACTGCTGACAAGTATGGGGGAACGCAGCTGGTTTGCTGAGGGTGCATGGCTCTCGGTCGAAACCGGCCATGATCAGAACCCTGCGCCATCGGGTTTTACCGTCGATGTCCGCCGCGATGTCGGCAAGGCGCGGATCACGCTGTTGCAGTTTAACAGCCGCTTGGCATGAGCAGCGCGCCAAAGCTCGACGGCGCGGGGTGGAGCCTGATCGCCATATTGTCGGTGCTTTGGGGCGGCGCGTTTTTCCTGATCGAGGTCGGCCTGCGCAGCTACCCGCCCAACACGCTGGTGTTTCTGCGCCTGGTGCTCGCGGTGCCGGTGCTGCTGGTCGCGCTGAAACTGAGCGGTGGCAGGCTACCGCGCGATCCGCGCAGCTGGCTGATGCTCACCGTCGTTGGACTGTTGAACTGCGCGCTCCCCTTCATGCTGTTTTTCTGGGGGCAGCAACATCTCGACAGCAGTTATGCCGCGATCCTCAATGCCACGACCCCGTTATGGGGCGTATTGGTCGCGCATATGATGACCAGCGACGAACGCGCGACCCCAGCACGGATCGCAGGCGTATTGCTCGGCATGGGCGGCATTGTCGTCATGGTCGGACCGGGCGCTGCGCAGGGCCTGTCGCAAAACCTGCTGGCGCAGCTGGCCTGTCTGGTCTCGACGCTGTTTTACAGCTTTGCGGCGATTTACGGGCGGCGTCTGTCGCAAGCCAGCATGCCGCCGATGGTCATTGCGACCGGGCAGACGATGACGGCGGCGCTGATCCTGCTGCCCGTAGTGCTGTTAACCGATCAGCCGTGGGCGCTGCCGCTGCCGCGCGGTGACGCGACGTTGGCCGCGCTCGCGCTTGCCATCCTGTCGACGGCGCTGGCTTATGTCCTCTACTTCAGGCTGATCGACCGAGCTGGCGCATCTAATGCCCAGCTGGTGGCGTTCATCATGCCGGTGCTGGCGATCATCCTGGGCATCGCCTTCCTCAGCGAAACGCTCAGCGGTCAGCAGCTCGCGGGCAGCGCCCTGATCGCCTTTGGCCTCCTCGTCATCGATGGACGGATATGGACGCGGATATGGACACGGCTTGCGCCCCCGCGCGCTGTTCCCTAATCGTTCGCATATGTCCTCGACCCCTGCCCCGACCCACGAAGCGCCCTATCTCCGGCTGCTGAACGCGCCGCAGCGTGAGGCGGTGCTGACGACCGAGGGACCGGTGCTGGTACTAGCGGGCGCGGGCACCGGCAAAACCGCGGCACTGACCGCGCGGCTCGCCCACATCATCGACCAGCGGCTGGCCTGGCCGTCAGAAATACTGGCGGTGACCTTTACGAACAAGGCCGCGCGCGAAATGCGTGAGCGGATCGGCCGGCTGATCGGTCCGGCGGGTGAGGGCATGGCCTGGCTCGGCACGTTCCATTCGGTCGCGGCCAAGATGCTGCGCCGCCACGCCGAACTGGTCGGGCTACACAGCAATTTCACGATCCTCGACACCGACGACCAGCTCCGCGTGATGAAGCAGCTGATCCAGGCGGAGGGCATTGATGAAAAGCGCTGGCCCGCCCGGCAATTGGGCGGGTTGATTGATCGGTGGAAAAACCGCGGCCTCGTGCCCGCCGACCTCGATGCCGCCGACGCCGAAAGCTATGCCAGTGGTAAGGGCAAGCTGCTCTACACCCAATATCAGGACCGGTTGCGGACGCTCAATGCCTGCGATTTCGGCGACTTGCTGCTGCACATGCTGACGATATTCAAGGCGCACCGCGATGTGCTGGAAAGCTATCAGCAGCGGTTCAAATATGTGCTGGTCGATGAATATCAGGATACCAATGCCAGCCAATATCTGTGGCTACGACTGCTGGCCCAGACCCGCAAGAACATCGCCGTCGTGGGAGATGACGACCAGTCCATCTATTCATGGCGCGGCGCAGAAGTTGCCAATATCTTGCGGTTCGAGCATGATTTTCCCGGTGCCAAAGTCGTCAAACTCGAACAAAATTACCGTTCGACCCCGCATATTCTGGCCGCCGCGTCCGCGCTGATCGCGCATAATGGCGAACGACTGGGCAAGACACTCTGGACCGAAGCACCCGACGGCGAAAAGGTGCGCATCATCGGTGTGTGGGACGGCCCAGAGGAAGCGCGGCGCGTTGGCGAAGAAGTTGAGAGCCTGCGCCATCGCGGCATCACCCCGGACCATGCCGCCGTGCTCGTTCGCGCCCAGTTTCAGACCCGCGAACTCGAGGACCGCTTCATCCAGATCGGCCTGCCCTATCGGATTGTCGGTGGCTTTCGCTTTTACGAGCGCGCCGAAATCCGAGATGCCCTCGCCTATCTCCGGCTGGTCCATCAACCGGCGGACGACCTCGCCTTTGAACGGATCGTCAACACCCCCAAGCGCGGCCTGGGCGACAAGGCCATTGCCAAAATCCACCTCGCAGCGCGAGCGGCGGGCACCTCATTGCTCCTAGCCGCTGCAACCTTGATCGAAACTGATGAACTGACTCCGCAGGCGCGCCGTGCACTTGGCCGGTTCGTCGCTGATGTCGCGAGTTGGCGGCAACGCGCGGCGGACCTGCCGCAGGCTGAGCTGGTGCAGATCATCCTCGAAGAATCGGGCTACACCACTGCGCTCCAAACCGAAAAGAGCGTCGAGGCGGCTGGTCGCCTTGAAAATCTCTCCGAACTTTCCCGAGCGATGGAGGAGTATGAGTCGCTGGAAAGCTTCCTCGAACATGTCAGCCTGGTCATGGACAATGACGCAGCCGATGATGAGGCCAAGCTGACGATCATGACCATCCACGCCGCTAAGGGCCTGGAATTTGGTTACATATTTCTCGTCGGGTGGGAGGATGGGCTGTTTCCGTCGCAACGCGCGCTCGATGAGGGCGGTGCCGCCAGCTTGGAGGAGGAGCGCCGCCTCGCTTATGTCGCGATCACCCGGGCGCGGGAAAAATGCACGATCATCCACGCCGCCAACCGCCGGGTCTATGGCCAGTGGACCAGCGCCATTCCGTCGCGCTTTGTCGGCGAGTTGCCGCTGGAGCATATCGACAGCGAAACGACGATGAGCGGCGGCGAGTCGCTCTGGCGCGCCAATTGGAACAACGCCGCCGACCCCTTTGCCGATGTGACGCGCGGCAGCGGGCGCGGCCCAGGTTGGCAACGCGCGGCAGGCGGCGGTTACTCCACCGCCCCCGCGCAAGTGATCGAAGCCCGTGCCAGCGCCATCAGCCTGGGCAATAAGGGCCGCGAAGACGTCGCGATCGGCATGCGCGTGTTCCACGAGAAGTTCGGCTATGGGGTGATTGAGGATATTGAAGGCAATAAGCTGGAAATCAGTTTTGAGGCCGCTGGACGCAAGCGGGTGGTCGATAGTTTTGTGACGGTTGGGTGAGCGCTGGAGCGGAGCGCAACCCAAGCGCGTGCTGCACAGCGATCACCCAGCAAAGAAAATCTCTCGCCGTCCCCCGTTGCCACCGCCGCCCCCAAGCCGCTAACGAAGTCCCATGACCGCCGCCGATCCTGTTGCCGCTGCTACCGAAGCTTTGCGTGGTGGCCATGTGCAGGAGGCCGTCCAACTGCTCAACACCGCCGCCCAACCGCTATCCGCGCAGGGCGAATGGACGCTGGCTGCCGCCTATCGCCAGCTGTCGGATATTGACGGCGAAGCCGGCGCGCTCAAACGCATCCTGACGGTGGCCCCGCGTGAGATCGGGACGTTGCTGGCACTCGCCGACCTGTCCGAGCGACAGGGCGATCAGCGTGCGCAACTCGCTTATATCCAGACCGCGCTGGCGCAGGCGCGGGTTACCCCGCCGCCGCCGTCCGCTGCGCCGCTACTGCAACAGGCGCGGGCGACAGCGGTGGAGCTGCAAAAGGCGCTGACCGCGCATCTGGAAACAACCATCGCCGCGCTCGGCCTCGACGACGCCGCCGCCAGCCCGGCCTTGCGCCACGCGGTGGCGTTGCTGCGCGGCGAGAGCGAGTTGTTCCTGCAACAGCCCAGCATGTTCTATTATCCTGGGCTGCCACAACGCCCGTGGTATGAGCGCAGCGAATTTGCATGGATCGCAGCGTTTGAGGATCAAGCAGCGGTCCTGCGCGATGAGTTGGGCGTTGCGCTCGCGCAACCTACCCGTTTCGCGCCCTATGTTGAGCGGCCCGACAACCGCCCGCCGCCGAACAATCACCTGCTCGATGATCCCGCCTGGGGCGCGTCCTATCTGTGGCGAGCGGGTGCGTTGGTTGAGGGCATAGCGGACGTTGCACCACGCACCATCGCCGCCCTCGCCGCCGCCCCGCAGCCGGTCGTGCCGGGCCGCGCGCCGATGGCTTTGTGGTCACGGCTGACCCCCGGCACCCATATCAAGCCGCACCATGGTCTGCTCAACACCCGCCTGATCTGTCACCTGCCGTTGATCGCGCCGGATGGCTGCGGCTTGCGCGTCGGCCATGAAACCCGCGAGTGGCGCTTTGGCGAGATGCTGATTTTCGACGACAGTTACGAGCATGAAGCTTGGAACCGCGGCACCGAAGACCGCGTCATCCTGCTCTTTGAAATTTGGCGGCCAGAAATTCCAGCGGCGGAGCGCGACCTGCTGGCCCAGCTGTTCGCTGCGATTGATACGGTCGATGCCGCTGGAGCCAATGGATGACCGCGACCACCATCCCATCGGACCGCACGCCCGGCCCGCTCAGCTACCGCGACTTCCGCTTTTTCTGGTTTGCGCGGTTTACCGCGGTGATGGCGACGATGGCGATGGTCGTCATCATTGCCTACCAAGTCTACGACATCGCTCGCAGCGATTATGGCATGACGGTCAGGGAAGCATCGTTCCAACTGGGATTGCTCGGGCTGATCCAGTTCATCCCGCTGGCGCTGCTGACCCCGGTTGCCGGCTGGGTTGCCGACCGGTTTGAACGGCGGCGGGTGGCGCAGATCGCCAATATGCTCGATCTAGCTGTTGCTTTGGCGCTTGCGGTATTGACCGCCGCCGATGCGCTGACCTTGCCCCTATTATTCACGATGGCGGCGCTGCACGGGGTCGCCCGGGTCTTTGTCGGTCCGGCGATGAGCGCGATTGCCCCCAATATCGTGCCCGCCGAAATCCTGCCCAAGGCCATCGCGATGAGCTCCATCGCCTGGCAATCGGCTTCGGTCATCGGCCCGGCAATTGCGGGCCTCCTCTATGCCCAATCCGCCGCTGGGCCGTACTGGCTGGCCGCCGCTCTCTTGGCGCTCAGCGCAATCGCGGTCGGCTTCGTCAAGCCGGTCTATCCGCCGCCATCCGACAAGGCCGTCCACCCACTCCGGCAAATGGCCGAAGGTCTGCGCTACACATTCCGGGAACGCTTCCTGCTCGGCGCGATCACGCTCGATTTATTCGCGGTGCTGCTGGCCGGGGCAACCGCGATGCTGCCCGTCTATGCGCGCGACATATTGGAAGTCGGGACTGAGGGGCTGGGCCTGCTCAGGGCCGCGCCGGCACTCGGCGCGGCCACTGTAGCGCTAATCCTGTCCTTCGCGCCGCTGCGGCATAATGTCGGGGCCAAGATGCTGTGGGCGGTGGTGGTGTTCGGCGTGGCAACGATCATCTTTGGTATTTCGACCAACTTCCTGCTCTCGCTTGCAATGCTCACCATCCTCGGCGCGGCGGATATGCTGTCGGTCTATGTGCGCAGCAGCCTGGTTCAGCTGAACACGCCTGATGACATGCGCGGCCGAGTCAGCGCGGTCTCCGGCCTCGCCATTTCCGCATCGAATGAGCTAGGCGAGATGCAATCGGGCGTCGCCGCAGCTTTTCTTGGGCCGGTCGGTGCAGTTGTATTTGGCGGACTCGGTGCAATCGGCGTAACAGCGCTGTGGGCGTGGCTGTTCCCCGAACTCAGAAACGCCCGAACATTTGAGCCGCAATTCAGGGAAAATAGCGCATGATCGCCGCCAGCATTCTCCACACCATCGGCAATACGCCGCACATCCGGATCAACCGCCTGTTTGGCGACGCCAATGTGTGGATCAAATCCGAACGCTCCAACCCCGGCGGGTCGATCAAGGACCGGATCGCCCTCGCCATGATCGAGGATGCCGAAGCCAGCGGCGCACTCCAGCCCGGCGGCACGATCATTGAACCGACCAGCGGTAATACCGGCATCGGCCTCGCCATGGTCGCGGCGGTGAAGGGGTATAAGCTCGTCCTCGTCATGCCCGAATCGATGTCGCTCGAACGTCGGCGTCTGATGCTGGCCTATGGCGCGAGTTTCGACCTGACCCCCAAGGAAAAGGGGATGCGCGGCGCCATCGAGCGCGCAACCGAGCTGGTCGAGAGCACCCCCGCCGCGTGGATGCCACAGCAGTTTGAGAACCCCTCCAACATTGCGGTCCATGTCCGCACGACCGCCGAAGAAATCGCCGCCGACTTCCCAGATGGCCTCGATGCGATCATCACGGGCGTCGGCACCGGCGGGCATATCACTGGCGTCGCACAGGTGCTGAAAGCACGCTGGCCCGGGCTGAAAGTCTTCGCGGTCGAACCCACATTGTCGCCGGTCATTTCCGGTGGCCAGCCCGGCCCGCACCCGATTCAGGGCATCGGCGCTGGTTTCATCCCCGCCAACCTCCACACTGGCTTGCTCGATGGCGTGATCCAGGTCGATCAGGCCGAAGCGAAGGACATGGCACGCCGGGCGGCAGCTGAGGAAGGCATGCTCGTCGGCATATCCTCCGGCGCGACCCTCGCAGCAATCCGGCAGAAGCTGGCGGAGATGCCAGCAGGATCGCGCATCCTTGGTTTCAACTATGACACCGGCGAACGCTATCTGTCAGTGCCCGATTTTCTGCCGGAGGCCTGAGCACGCAGATCATGTCTCGTCGCAAGCGGCCCTTTATGTGGCCAGTGATGCTGGCAGTTGTGCTGGCGTGCGCGGTGGTGCTGGCTCTAGCCGTTGGCACGGGCATTGAAACTGCTGGTGGCACCCAAGCCGAGCGAGATCCGGCGGCATCTTTACCCGAATTGACGCCGCTGGCGCTGCTCCCGCTGGCCCCGGCGGCGGCGCGGGATGCCAACACCGCGCAGGCGTTCGTCGGGCCAGGCTTCCCCGCCGCCGCACCCTATCGCTTCACCGGCGACAGTGCAGCAGCGGCGCGGGCTGCCGACTGTCTCGCCGCCGCCGTCTTGTACGAAGCCGGCGATAGTGCTGACGATCAGCGCCCGGTGGCGCAGGTCATCCTCAACCGCGCCCGCCATCCGGCCTTTCCCGCCAGCATCTGCGGGGTCGTCTTTCAGGGGTCAGAACGACGGACCGGCTGTCAGTTCACCTTCACCTGCGATGGCGCATTGCGTCGCCGCTACAGCGATGGCGCATTTAGCCGCGCCCGCGGTGTCGCGATTGATGCGATGAACGGCGCGGTTGATGCCCGGGTCGGCCTCGCCACCCATTATCATACCGATTGGGTGCGCCCCTATTGGTCGTCCAGCCTCGACAAGCTGGCGCAGGTAGGCACGCATCTATTCTTTCGCTGGCGTGGCCATTGGGGAACGCCAACCGCGTTTCGCAATCGCACCGCTGCGACCGAGCCACTGATCGGTCGGCTCGCAGCGCTATCGCCCGCCCATGCCGGTGCGCCCGACGCAGCGCTCGCCCTCATGCCTGTGCCAACATCCGACGACGCCGAAATCGCCGCCGCCAGTGCCGCCGCGGTCCGCCGCGTCATCCCGCAAGCCGAACGGCGACTAGGCGACACCATCATCCTAACATTTGAACGCGGCCAAAGTGCGGAGAGCTTTCCGGCGCTGGCCGAGGCGGCATGTGGCGCGCGCAGCTATTGCAAGGTCATGGGCTGGACCAACCCCGGCCTCGCCCCCGACAGCGAAGCGATGACCGATCTCGCGCGGGCTTCGATGTCGTTCAGCTACCTGCGCGACGAAAATGCCAATCTCGAACGCGCGCTCTGGAATTGCGACGAATTCCGCCGCGAAAACCGGGTGCAATGCATGCGGCGGTAGCCGCGATGCATAGACAAGAGAGTATGCGCCGGTAGGCGTGATGCATCAAGAGGACGCATGCGCCGGTAGGCGTGATGCATAGACAAGAGAGCGTGCGCCGGTAGGCGTGATGCACACCGAAAACACGCGCGCCGGCAGGCGATGCATCAACGTTTGGCCTTCCGTCGCCATCGTGGCCGCCACGCCAAGCCCTTGCGCCAGCTCTTGCGCAGCCCACGATCGCTGAGCGGTTCGAGAAAACCATCCGCATGCTCAGGATCGAGCAGTTCATTCTCTGCAATAAACGCATCAAGCGGCCCGGGCTTCTCCAGATCGAGCAGTTCCAGCGTTTTGCCTTCGCCCCGAAGCGCCTCAATCGTCTCGATCAGCGATCCAGTATCGGCAATCATCGCCTCCACACAGCGCACTGAAACACCCAGATGCTCGGCCAGTAGGCGGTCACGCAAAGCGATGATCGCCGGGCCGCATCCAACATTTGCCGCCAACGCCGTATCGATCACGACATCGCATTCGCTGTCGAGGCCAAAGGAACGGTTATTGAGATTGGCCGACCCCACCCGCAGGAGCCGGTTGTCCACAATCGCCAGCTTGGCATGGACGTAAATGTCGGCGCCGCCCCGAGTGACCGGCACGTAGATGCGGAACCGATCGCGTAAATCCACCTTGCCGATGGCCCGCGCCAAGTGCACCCGGGCCGCGTCCATCGCTCGTTGCTCTAGCCAGCCATCAGCGGTGCGCGGCATAACCACGATAATTTCCGGCGGATCGGGTTCAGCCATGCGCGTTGCAATTGCCGCCGCCACCTTGGCCGATGTCAGATACTGGTTCTCAATATAGAGCGAGTGCTGCGCGGCAGCGATCATATCGAGCCACAAGGCCTCCACCTCGCGCACGTCGTCAGCGCCATCATACGCTGCCCGTGTGCGCGCAATTGCAACATCAACGTCGCGGAACATGGGTTCGACATCGTCCGGCCACAGCGCAGGATGTTTGGCAACGGGTCCGAGACGCTCCTGGGTGGCCACCTGCCACCGGTCCCGGGCCAATTCGCCCAGAGCCGAGGCGGCGTTGCCATCCATTAGCATCGTTATGTCATGCCATGGCGCATAGGGCTTGCCATCAGGCAACCGGCGGTGCGGGTCATTGTCGAGATGCTCGCTCGTGTCCCACCGCGCTGTCGAGGTATCAATACCGCCGCACACGGCCAGGCTGTCGTCGATAACCACCACCTTTTGATGATGGCTGCACCCTGGTGGATGGGCAGCATCGAACTTGAACTCAATCGCTTTGGTCCGCTGCCACCGCCAGAGCATGACCAAAGTGGAGGGACGCAGCAGCAGCTTATACGCGCCGAAACTCCATTTCAGCAGCCGGATCGTCCGATCAGGCCTTGCGTGGGCGAGGCGGAGCATGAATGCGCCGAGCGTCTCGCCCTTGCCGCTGGGCGTGGGTTCGAGCGAGATGCGGGTATCAAAATCCCAACCGATCAGCAGGATGCGGTGCTGCGCTGCCTCCATCGCCTCTCGAATGAGATGATAATAATCTGCGGCGTCGACCACGACAGCCGCACGCGCCGCGCGCTCAATCCGCCAGCAGTTGCGACCTACTGACACGATAGGGAGCACTATCGAAGCAACCTGTGTTTCCTGCACTGCGCCATGCCCCCGCCGCGACTATCCATGAAGCGTGCGGCGCACCAATAAGTTCCCGACCAACCGTCAGGCGGCGAGAAATTGCTCTGGTGTCAGTGCCATGATCGCCTCTGACCCAGCCTCCAGCTTACGCCGCAGCGCGCCGGTTTCAGGCATGATCCGTTCGGCGAAATAGCGCGCGGTGACTAGCTTGGCCTCATAGAAACTGGCATCGCCCGATCCTGCTGCTAGGCCGGCCTGCGCCGCGCGCGCCATGCGCAGCCACATCAGGCCCAGCGCAACAATGCCCATTATGTGCATATAATGATGCGCGCCTGCCCCGATATTATTGGGGTTGGCCATGCCATTCTGCATGAACCACATGGTCCCGGCCTTCAATTCGGCATTGGCTTTTTCCAAGCGTCCGGCGAGGTCGGCAAGCACGGTATCCTCCTTGGCCGCGGCGCATTCGCTATCGACCAGTGCAAACAGTGCCTGCACCGCACGACCGCCATTTTGCGCAAGCTTGCGCCCGACCAGGTCCATCGCCTGCACGCCATTCGCGCCTTCGTAGATCATGGTGATCCGGGCATCGCGAACATATTGGCTCATGCCCCATTCTTCGATGTAGCCGTGGCCACCAAACACCTGTTGCGCATTGGTGGCAACATCATAGCCCTTGTCGGTGCCATAGCCTTTGATGACCGGGGTCAGCAGGCTGATAAGGTCGTCGGCGGTCTGCCGCTCCTCTTCGGTTTCGGCGACATGGCTAAGATCGACCTGGAGCGCGCCCCAGATGCATAACGCGCGCAAACCCTCAGTGATCGCCTTGGCGTCCATCAGCATGCGCCGAACGTCGGGATGAACGAGCAGCGTATCAGCCTTTTCCTGGGGCTCAGCGGCACCGGTCAACGCGCGTCCCTGTCGGCGGTCCTTCGCGTAAGCCACGGCGTTCTGATACGCGATGTCGGCCTGGCTAAGACCCTGTATGCCGACACCAAGCCGCGCCGCATTCATCATGATGAACATCGCGGCGAGGCCCTTCATCTCCTCACCGACCATATAACCGGTCGCGCTGTCATAGTTCATGACGCAGGTCGAATTGGCGTGGATGCCCATCTTATGCTCGATGGACCCGCACTGCAGCGTGTTGCGCGCACCCAGCGACCCGTCCGGATTCACCAGCACCTTCGGCACGATGAACAGGCTGATGCCCTTCACGCTATCAGGGGCATCGGGGGTTTTCGCGAGGACGAGGTGGATGATGTTATCGGTCAGGTCATGCTCACCCGACGAGATGAAAATCTTGGTGCCCGAAATCGCATAACTGCCATCGCCGTTTGGCACAGCGCGGGTGCGGATCATGCCCAGGTCGGTGCCGCAATGCGGCTCGGTCAGGTTCATCGTCCCGCCCCATTCGCCGCTAATCATCTTGGGCGCATAGATGGCCTTCTGTTCGTCCGAACCCTTGGCGATGATCGACGCGATCGCCGCTTGGGTCAGGCCAGGATACATTGAAAACGCCTGATTGGCCGCCATCCGGAATTCCTCGACCGGAAACCCTACGACGTGCGGCAAGCCCTGCCCGCCATGGGCTTCCGGTTGGGTCAGGGTGGTCCAGCCGCCTTCGCAATAGGCATCATAGGCCGCCTTGAATCCGGTTGGCGTGGTCACGCTGCCATCGGCGTGGCGCGTGCAACCCTCCTGATCACCCGAATAATTGAGCGGGAACAGCACCTCCTCGCAAAAGCGGCCCGCCTCGGTCAGCACGGCTTCAACCAGATCGGGTGTCGCATTGGCAAACCCCTCCAGATTGGAATAGCGATCCAGCCCGATCACTTCGTTGAGCAGGAACAGCGTCTCGGCGACGGGGGCCTTATAAACCGGCATGGGACATCCTCTTTTTTAAGCGGTTTAGGCGCGCGATCAGCGCAGCGCCTGAGCGTTTTCAACCAACTGGATGAACTGGGCGAGTTCATCGATAGCAGACACAATATCAGCACGCTGGGTATTCAACAGAGTGATGCGTTCGCGGCACTTGGCAATGGTAACATCGCGTTGCGTCCGCCGGTCATCGCCAATGTCGTAAAGGTCGATCATCTCACGAATGTCGGACAGGCTGAACCCCACCCGTTTGGCCCGCAATATCCAGACTAGCCGCGCACGATCCCGCTTGGAATAAATGCGCGCCAACCCGCGCCGCGCAGGGGCAATCAGCCCTTCATCTTCATAGAAACGCAGCGCGCGTGCCGTAACGTCAAATTCGGCCGACAGGTCGGTTATCGAGTAATTGTCCTTGCCCGTCTCATCATGTTTGTCGATGTGCGAGCGGCCATATTCACTGAGCATGGCCCCTGATATTTGACGTTCACGTTAACGTCAAGCTGCTCCAGTATTGTCAATAAGATCAACTTGGCCGTCAGCGCGAACAATCCTGTAAAAACAAGTTGTTGCACCCGTATGGCACGCCGGACCCTGCGGATCGACAAGTAGCCATAGAACATCCATGTCGCAATCCACTCTGACCTCCTGCACCTGCATAATATGACCAGATGTTTCGCCCTTTTTCCACAGCCGCTGCCGACTGCGCGACCAAAACCAGGCATCGCCCGTCGCCAACGTGCGCTCGATCGCCTCAGCGTTCATGTGTGCCACCATCAGCAGCGCATTGTCGCGGGCATCAGTCAGCACCGCGGTGATCAGCCCATCGGCGTCATATCGCGGGATCAGGACGGGCGCAGTTTCGGGGTTTGTGGTCATCGCGATGCTCTGCTGCGGCGGGCTGTCCCAAGTCAAGCACCGGGAGCGCAGATAGGGGGACGACAAAGCGCCACCTCCCCCCTATATGCCGGGCCAATCGCCCTGCCCCGCCGCTGTTCCGGATACCAGTCGATGCTGACTACCCACCCGTTTGAAGACGATAAATTGCGGGAGGAGTGCGGCGTTTTCGGCATTTCCGGAAACGAATCGGCCGCCGCTGTAACCGCGCTTGGCCTGCATGCCCTTCAGCATCGCGGCCAGGAAGCAGCCGGCATTATCAGCTTCGACGGCACCGACTTTCACGCCCGCCGCGCGATGGGCCATGTCGCTGGCAATTTTGACCGCGACGATGTCATCGACACCTTAGGCGGCACCCATGCCGTCGGCCATGTCCGCTATTCAACCACCGGCGCCTCCGCGCTGCGCAACGTCCAGCCGCTGTTCGCCGACCTCTCGTCGGGCGGCTTTGCGGTTGCGCATAATGGCAATATTTCCAACGCGATGACGTTGCGCAAGGCCTTGGTCAAACGCGGTTCGATCTTTCAATCGACCAGCGATACAGAGGTCATCATTCATCTCGTTGCCACGTCAGGCTATCGCACTCTGCTCGACCGGTTCATCGACGCCCTGCGCCAGCTTGAAGGCGCGTATTCGCTGATTTGCATGACAACCGAGGGCATGATTGCCTGCCGCGATCCGCTCGGCGTCCGTCCACTGGTGATGGGCAAACTCGGTGACGCCTGGCTATTCGCCTCGGAAACAGTGGCCTTTGATGTGGTCGACGCGGAGTTCGTTCGCACGGTTGAACCGGGCGAATTGGTCATCGTGCAAAATGGCGAAGTCCGCTCCCTGTTCCCACTGCCAGCGGTCCAACCACGCCCCTGCATTTTCGAGCATGTCTATTTTTCGCGGCCAGATTCAATCATCGATGGCACCTCCGTTTACTCCGTGCGCAAGGCAATCGGTGCGGAACTATCCCGCGAAAGCGGGGTCGATGCCGACCTTGTCATTCCCGTGCCCGATTCTGGCACCCCCGCCGCCATTGGCTACGCCCAAGCTTCGGGCATTCCGTTTGAGCTCGGCATTATCCGCTCACATTATGTCGGTCGGACGTTCATCCAGCCCAGCGATCAGGTCCGCCACCTTGGGGTCAAACTCAAACATAATGCCAACCGCGCGCTGATCGACGGCCAGCGCGTTATCCTGGTCGACGATTCCATCGTTCGCGGCACGACCAGCGTCAAGATAGTCCAGATGATGCGCGATGCCGGGGCGACTGAAGTCCACATGCGCATCGCCTGTCCACCATATCGGCACAGTTGCTATTATGGCGTGGACACGCCGGAGCGCTCAAAGTTGCTCGCTGCCCGAATGGATGTTGAGGCGATGCGTGATTTCATGACCGCCGACAGCCTCGCCTTCCTCTCGATCGATGGTCTTTACCGTGCCGTGGGTGAACAAGCCCGCGATGCACGCCAGCCAACCTATTGCGACGCTTGCTTCACCGGCGATTATCCCACCTCACTGACCGATATAGAGGACAGCACGGACGATCAGCTGTCGCTGCTGGCCGAACGTGCCGCATAATGGGCGCGTTGGACGGACAACTCGCGCTGGTGACAGGCGCTAGCCGCGGTATTGGGGCGGCAACCGCAGAAGCGCTCGCAGCCGCGGGGGCCCATGTGGTGTTAGTCGCACGTGACAGCGCTGCGCTTGAAATGGTCGAAGAGCGCATCCATGCTGCTGGCGGCAGTGCCACGATCGCGCCGCTCGATCTGACCGATGGCGACGCAGTCGGGCGGCTCGCGGTGGCGCTAGCTGGTCGCTGGGATGCGCTTGATATTTTGGTGTTAAACGCAGCGACGCTGGGCACCTTGACGCCGGTGCAATCCATCGACGCCACGGAAATGGCGCGGGTCTTCACCCTGAACGTGCTGGCTCAACAGGCCCTTATTGCTGGCTTTACGTCGCTGCTTCGCAAAGCACCGGCTGGCAAAGTCATAGCGCTGACCTCCAGCGTGGCGCGCACGCCGCGTGCCTATTGGGGCACCTATGCCGCGTCAAAAGCAGCATTAGAAAATCTGGTCACCTGTTTTGGCGAGGAAATGCGGGCCATATCGAATGTCCGCACCGCAATCGTTGATCCTGGAGCAACCCGCACAACCATGCGCGCCCGCGCCTTTCCCGGTGAGGATGTTAACGCCGTGAAAGACCCGGCAATCGTCGGCAAGGCGATCGTCGATCTTGTTGCACGCGGGTTTGACAGCACAGAATTTCTTACTCTGCCACGTTAATGCTTATGCGCTGTAGACGGCGCGCTTCACCCGAGGCAGCGCTCGTGCTACATAAATGCTCTCAGGGGGAGTGGTCATTATGAATGAAGGCAGCGTGCCGCGACGTATCGTGGGAATCGTCATCGGCATTGTGACAGCGATGATTGTCGTGAGTGTCGTCGAAGCCATTGGCTTCCGCATCTTTCCTCCGCCTGCTGACATCAACCTGTCAAATGCTGCCGACCTCCAGCGCCTGATCGAAACGATGCCAGCAGCGGGCAAATCCATGGTGCTAGCGGCCTGGTTTCTAGGCGCATTCATCGGCGGCTGGGTCGCTCTGATCATTACCCAGTGGCGCATGTCGCCATGGATCATATGCACAGTCATTATCGCTGGCGGCATCTGGTCGATGGTAATGATCCCGCATCCCGCATGGATGATGGCCGCCGGGGTCTCATTGCCGCTGTTGGCGGCCTTGCTGGTGCTGCGCCGGAACCGAACGTCGCCGGACGCCGCGCAAGCCTTTAGCTGAGCGTGTTTAAGGGTTGATCGTTTAACTCAACGACCAGCACGACCCGACTCCCGATCAACCGCCACTTGCACTGCCCGATAAAAGGCCTGCCGCCGGGTGGCGCGTTCCGGGTCAATCGCGGTCGGCCAGTTGCCGACACTGGCGATTACCAACTGGCGGTTGGGATCGATGAAGATGCCCTGGCCGAAGATGCCCTGCGCCGCGAAGCTGCCGTCATCGACCGTCCACCACTGATAGCCATAGCCAAAGCCGGGGCGGCCGGTTTCTGCCTGCCGGGTGCCGGCGCGCGCGAACCAGCCATCGGGCACCACGCCCTGCCCGCCTTCGAGCACGAACTGGCCAAAGCGGCCGTAATCGCGCAAACGCATGGACATGCAGCAGCCGCTGACTTCGCGCCCGCCTTCATTATGGAGCCAGGCGCCATCGGCCTCCATGCCTGCCGGACCCCAGATTTTCTCCCGCGCATAATCTGACAGGCGGCGGCCAGTGGCGCGTTCGACCAGCACGCCGATCAGATTGGTTTCGCCAGTATTGTAGTTCCAGTGCGTGCCGGGCGCATAGGCACGCGTCAGCCGGCGCATATAGGCGGTGACCGCATCGATATCGCCTTCGGGCTGCTGCGAGTTAAACAGGGCAACGTCCGATTGCGGATCAGTGTAGTTTTCGTTCCAGCGGACGCCGGAGCGCATCGTCAGCAATTGTTCGATCGTGACCCCGTCATAACCGCTGCCAGCCAGTGCCGGGATGTATCGCGTGACCAGGTCAGCCATCGATGCGATATGGCCATCGCGGATGGCGGCGCCAACCAGAGTGGATGTGAAGCTCTTGGCCACGGAAAAGCTGGTCCAGCGGCCGGTCGCACCAAAGCCCAGCCCATAGGATTCGGCGCGAATTTGCCCGCGATGGAGGATGATGAGGCCAGCCAGCCGCTGTTCCGCGACAAATTCGGGGAATGTCCAGTTGCGTCCCGCCACGTTAAGGGTTGCCGGCATCGGCGCGCCTTGGGTCAGCGACCGAACGCGAGCGGGATCATGCGCGATGACGCCGTGCGGGCCGAACAATTCGACGCTGCGAAAGCCAATGTCGCGCTGGTCCTGCGTCCAGAACAGGACGTTGCGGTCTTGGGGCAATGCAACGGCTGCAGCGCGCTGCGGCGGGGGAGCGGGGGTCGTGGCCGACTGCGTGACCGCGCACCCGGCAGCCATCAGCGCTAGCCCACTAATCGCGCATAGTGTTTTCGCCCGCATAATCACTCTCCCTGTCCACTAGTCTTTTATCAGCGTCACTTGCCCAACCCAGATGCTGCCACCGATAAAGCCACCCTCACAATATTCGAGATAATAGCGCCACAAGCGGTGGAAGGGCTCGTCAAATCGCGGCGGCAGTCGTCCGTCATGCAGCGCCGCGTCGTAACGTGTCCGCCAGTCGACTAGTGTATGTGCGTAATCTGCGCCGAAACGCTCAACGCCGTCCCACCGGAAACCGCGCGCCTCCGCCAGTGCTCTGAACCGATTTTCGGCAATCAGGGACCCACCCGGAAAGATATGGCGCTGGATAAAGTCGGCACCCGCAGCATACGCGTCGAATAACGCGTCATCGATGGCGATATACTGGATCGCCGCCCGCCCACCGGGCTTTAGCCGTGCGGCGATGCTATCCAGATAGGCTGGCCAATATGCCTGTCCCACCGCCTCGACCATCTCGACGCTGGCGATGGCATCATAGGTGCCAGCTTCATCGCGATAATCACGCAGCGCAATCTCGCCCCGCCCGCCGAGTAGCACCCGCGCCGCCTCAGCTTGCTCGTCTGATAGGGTCAGGCCAACATAATCGACATTGTGCCGTTCGATGGCCCGCAGGCCAAGCGCACCCCAGCCACAGCCAATTTCAAGCAATCGCTGCCCCGGCTCCAGTGCCAATCGGTCGAGAATTTTGTCGATCTTCCGCATCTGCGCGTGTGCCAGCGGTTCATCGGCGGCCTCATAGCAGGCGCTTGAATAGACGAGATGTTCGTCGAGCCATTCACGGTAGAAATCATTGCCGAGGTCATAGTGCGCCGCGATATTGCGCCGCGATCCGGCCCGGCTGTTACGGCGCAACCAATGCAACCCCGCCTGCATCAGCCGCAGCGGGCCTTGCGCCCGCCCTGCCCCATTCATCGCTGCGGCATTCGCACCAAAGGCCGCAAACAGCGCCGGGCGATCCGGGCTGTCCCACTCGCCACGCAGCCACGCCTCATACCAGCCGACAGAGCCGCCAAGCACGAGCCGGAACGGAGCGCGCCAGCTACGGACTAGCAATGTGGCCTGTGGGCCGCGCGCGCGTCCGCCAAGGACAAGCGCGCGACCGTCGGGAAGCAGCGCATCAATGCGCCCTAAGCCAAAGTTGGTGTCAATTCGTGCCACCGCGCCAGACAGCAATCGCCAAGCCAAACGATCCTGCCAGCGGCCTGCCTCAGCCTCAGACATCTCAATTGAATCGTGCGGTGCGTGCATAGCGTGCTGTGCCGCAGCCGAGCACAACGCGCAATCCAGCCCGCTTTCTGGCGTGGTCGAATTCATTGGCGCTACCCGCCTTTGATCGTCACGAACGCGGCCAGCGCCCGTTCACGGGCATCCCGGTGGCCGATGAGCGGTTTGGCGTATCCGGCTACAACCTTCCCCTGCCCCCACGGATCATGAATCCATGGCTCCGGCACATCGGCGAGTTCAGGCACCCATTCGCGGATATAGCCCGCCGCATCGAACTTCTCCGACTGGCTAAGCGGGGCCATGATACGGACGAACATATTGGCGTCGACGCCTGTGCCTGCGACCCATTGCCAATTCGAGGCGTTAGAGGCGTAATCGGCATCGACGAGAGTGTCCCAGAACCACTGCTCACCGATGCGCCAGTCCACCAGCAGATGTTTGATGAGGAAGGACGCCGCGATCATGCGGACGCGGTTGTGCATCCAGCCGGTGGCCCAGAGTTGCCGCATTCCGGCGTCAACGATGGGATAGCCGGTGCGGCCCTGTTGCCAAGCGGTGATGTCGGCGGCGACGGCGGGATCGCTGGGGTCGCGCCAGGGGAGCGCGTCGAATTGCGGCTTGCCGTTCACGCGGCCGAGATCGGGGAGCATGACGATGAGGTTTTGCGCATAATCGCGCCAGACCAGTTCCTTGAGGTAGGTCTCCACCTCGCTGCCGAGCGCAGCGTAAGCGTGCCAAAGCGTGGCGGGGGAGACTTCGCCGAAGTGGAGATGCGGGGAGAGGCGGCTGGTACCCTCCATAGAGGGGAGATTGCGCTGCGCATCGTAACGGCGAGCGATGGGCGAGTTGAACGCCCTGATCCGCGTCCGTGCGCCAGCCTCGCCGGGGGTCCATTCGCTGAAGCCGGTGGCCCAATTGGGACGGGTGGGGAGGAGGTACCACGACGCGAGATCGTCACTGGTGGGCCAGTTAGCGGGCGCGGGGATTTGGCTTGGCGCGTCGAGCGGCTTGGGCGGTGGCATGTGGGTGTACAGCGCGCGCCAGAACGGCGTGTAGATCTTGAACATGCCGCCCGACCCGGTACGGGCGGTGCCGGGGGGGAGGAGGTAATTGCCGTCGTGAAGCGTCAGCGAGACATTGGCGGGCAGCGTCTTTGCCAGCGCGCGCTGCGCATTGATCCACCAGCCTTCATAATGATGGATGGCGTGGATGGCACTCGCGCCAGTTTCCGCCGCCAGCGCCACCATGACGTCAGCCGCCACCCCGCGCCGCAGGAT
>JANOPV010000348.1:0-2806 GCA_031422035.1 Sphingomonas sp.
CGACCATGCCGAGCGGGCAGGTGACGCGCCGCGCAATGATCGCATCGAGCGGGGCGCCGTCGATCCGCTGGAGGATCGCGCCGAGCACGTCGGTGGCCACCGAATAATTCCAGCTGCTGCCCGGATCGAATTGGAGCGGGATGCCCGCCAAGATGCGGATCATCTCCTCCAAGTCGGGCCCCGAAAATGCTTCGAGTTTGCGCGCTCGATAGGCCGCGTCAATCGGCGTGCGCTCCTGAAAGCCATAGGTCAGCCCGGCGGTATGGCGCAGCAGATCAATCATCCGCATCGGTTCGCTGGTCGGGCGGGTCTGGAACGGCACATTGCCGCCGCCAGCGACGAACACGCCAAGGCCGCGCCATTCGGGAATGATCCGGTGGACGGGATCGGACAGGGCGACCTTGCCTTCCTCGACCGCCTGCATGAAGGCGATGCTGGTGATTGGTTTGGTCATGCTGGCGATGCGGAAGATGGCATCTTCGGCGAGTGGTTGCCCTGCACGCGCGTCGCCCAGCAGCGACAAATGCGCGATTTCATCGCCGCGCCCAATCAGCAGCGCAGTGTGCGGCAGCTTGCCCGTTTGCACATAGCGTTCGTCGAGCAGCGCCGGGATGCGGGCAAGCCGGTCAGCGTCGAAACCCAGCGCTGCGGGATCGGACAGGGTCAGGGTCATGCGGCAGGGATGCCGTCGATGATCGCTTCGGCGCGGGCGAACAAAGCGGGGTCGATGGCAAGGCCGCTGGCCGCCGCATTGTCGGTGACCTGCTCTGGGCGGCTCGCCCCGATGATGGCGCTGGCGACATTGGGTTCGCGCAACACCCAGGCGAGCGCGAATTGCGCCATGCTGCACCCGGCTTCGTCGGCGATTGGTCGCAACTGCTGGACGGCGCTCAGCACCTCGTCAGTCATCAGCCGATCGATGAACCCGCCCATTGAATCGCTGGCGGCGCGGCTGTCGGCGGCGGGGGCTTGGCCGGGCAGATATTTGCCGGTCAGCACGCCCTGGGCCAGCGGCGACCAGACGATCTGGCTGATGCCATTATTGGCGGACAGCGGGATTACGGTCTTTTCCGGGCGCCGCCAGAGCAGCGAATATTGCGGCTGGCTGGACACGAATTTGACACTGCCCGGAACCGACAGCGCATCCTTGATGTTGAGCGGTGACCATTCGGAAAAACCGATGCTGCGTACCTTGCCGCTGCGCACCGCGTCGGACAGCGCGGCCATCGTTTCGGCAATCGGCGTGTCGTCGTCATAGCGGTGGCATTGATAGAGATCGATATAGTCGGTCTTGAGCCGGGTCAGGCTGGCGTCGAGCTGCTTTTCAACCTGGGCGCGCGACAGGCCGCGATCGGTGTCGGTCATCGGAAAGAACAGCTTGGTCGCCATGACATAGCTGTCGCGCGGGCGATCCTTCAGCGCGTCGCCAAGGAAGCTCTCCGCCGCGCCGCGGCCATAGATGTTTGACGTGTCGATGAAGTTGATGCCCTCATCGAACGCGCGGTCGAGGCAGGCGCGCGCCGGGCCGTCATCGACGCCGACCCCATAGGTGAGCCAGCTGCCGAGGCAGATTTCCGAGACGCTGATGCCGCTGTCGCCGAGTTCACGATATTTCATACGGCAGTCTTTCCGGTTAGCTGGCGGGTGACGGGATGCGAGCTGGACAGGCCGCCATCGACGGCAATGGCCTGGCCGTTGACATAGCTTGATTGATCGGAGGCTAGGAACAGCGCGACATTGGCAAGCTCGCTAGCTTGCGCGGCGCGGCGGAGTGGGTTCAGCCGCCCGATTTTTTCCTCGACGCCCTTGTCGCGGGCATAGTCAAAGGTCGGCTTGGTCATGCCGGTCTCAGTAAGGCCGGGGCACAGCGCGTTGACGCGGACGCCGGTTTCGCTGAGCTGCTGGGCTGAGGTTTGCGCAAGGTTGATGACGCCCGCTTTGGATGCGGAGTAGGACGGTCCGCCTGCGCCTGAACGGATGCCTGCAACACTGGCCGTGAGGATGATCGAGCCGCCACGGGCTTGCTCCCACATTCGCTTGCCCGCGTGCTTTACCATCAGCATCGGGCCGATCAAGTTCACCCGCAGCACTTCGGCCATATGGTCTGGCGTGGTGTCGAAGATGCCGTCCATACCGCCCGAGATGCCCGCATTGGCAAAGGCGATGTCGATACCGCCATAGGCACTGATGGCTGCGGCAACGAGCGCGATGACATCGGCCTCCGATCCAGCATCCATCTGCATCGCGGTGACCGTGCCGCTAGCGTCGGTAACCAGCCGCGCAGTTTCATGGACGCTTTCGGATTTATCGCCGATGACAAGGCGCGCACCCTCACTGGCGAACAGCAACGCTGAGGCGCGGCCAATGCCCGAGCCAGCTCCAGTGATGATCGCGATTTTTCCGTCGAGCCTCATACGACTACCCCTCCGTCGATGACCATCGTCTGGCCGGTCATGAAAGTTGATGCGTCGGAGCCAAGGAAGACGGCCGCACCGGCAATCTCATGCGGCTCGCCAATCCGGCCCAGACAGGCGCTGGCGGTCGAGTGCCGGAGATTGTCAGGGTTTTCCCACAGGCCGCGGGCGAAGTCGGTTTTGACCAGACCCGGCGCGATGCAGTTGATGCGGACATTGTCCGGGCCGAATTCGCGCGCAAGATTTTTCGCCATCTGGATGTCCGCCGCCTTAGTGATCCCGTAAGCACCAATGATCGGGGTGCCGCGCAGGCCGCCGATCGAGGAGATCAGGATGATCGAGCCCGATTTGCGCGCCAGCATGCCCGGCGCGACCATCTGGATCAGCCAATG
>JANOPV010000349.1:0-4315 GCA_031422035.1 Sphingomonas sp.
CTGATGGCGGCGGCAGGGCGGCAATGCAAGCTACGCTGTCCTAACCGTTCAAAGCCTTGCTTCGCGATGATTCGCTATTATGCTCAATCCATCTGAGCGCATAAAGCGAGTATCGTACAATGACGCACACTGCCCTCCGGCTGGCACTATTGGCGATTGCCCTGTCCAGCACCGCTTCGGCCCAAGCCCCTACTGCTCCAATCGCCCCGCCGGTTACGCCTATCGCGCCAGAATCCCCCGCTGCGCCCGCGCAACCAGCGCTGCCGGTGCCGACTACCGCCATCGGCACGCCCGACGATCAGCGCATCCGCTGTCGCAGCATGCCGGTCACCGGTTCGCTGACGCGGACGGAACGGATCTGCATGTCGGTCGCAGACTGGCGGCGGGCCAACCGGACCGGCAACCGCGCGGCGCGTGCCTTGGTTGACGCCGCCAATCAATGCGGCGGCGGTGCTGGCTGTCAGAACGGGCAGTAAGGTCGCCGCCGCGACGTATCAGCTGGCGGTCAGGACCAGCCCGCCATCGCCTTCGTCGACACTGATTGCCGCACCGTCGTGCACATTGCCCGCCAGGATCATGTCGGCGAGCGGGTCTTGCACATAACGCTGCACCGCGCGTTTCAGCGGGCGGGCGCCGTACACCGGGTCATAGCCGACCCGGCCCAGCCACGCCCGCGCGGCATCGGTCAGCGTCAGCACCACCTTGCGGTCGGTCAGCAATTTCTGCACCCGCGCGACCTGAATATCGACAATCGCGCCCATATGCGCCTGCGCCAACCGGTGGAACAGGATGATTTCATCGAGCCGGTTGAGGAATTCGGGGCGGAAATGGCCGCGCACCACCTCCATCACCTGATCCTCGACCGTGTCGACATCCTCATCGTCGGCGAGCTGCGTCAGATAGGCACTGCCCAGATTTGAGGTCAGGATGATGATGGTGTTGGTGAAATCGACTGTGCGTCCCTGACCATCGGTCAGCCGCCCGTCGTCGAGCACTTGGAGGAGGATGTTGAACACGTCGCTGTGCGCTTTTTCGACCTCATCAAACAGCACCACCTGATAGGGCCGCCGCCGCACCGCCTCAGTCAGCACCCCGCCCTCTTCATAGCCAACATAGCCTGGCGGGGCGCCGATCAGGCGGGCGACGCTGTGCTTTTCCATGAATTCGGACATGTCGATACGAACCATCGCGCTGTCGTCATCGAACAGGAATCCGGCCAGCGCCTTAGTCAATTCGGTCTTACCGACCCCAGTGGGCCCGAGGAACAGGAAGCTGCCGAGCGGGCGATTGGGGTCTTGCAGGCCCGCCCGCGACCGCCGCACTGCCTTCGCCACGGCTGCCACCGCCGCTGCTTGCCCGATCACCCGTTTGCCGATGATTGTTTCCATCGCCAGCAGCTTATCGCGCTCGCCCGCCAGCATCCGCTCCACCGGGATGCCGGTCCATTTGGCGACGACGGATGCAATGTCCTCGGCGGTTACTTCCTCGCGCAGCATCGCGCCTTCGGTTGCCGCGCTCGCCGCCTCCAGCCGGGCCTCCAGCTGGGGGATGGTGCCATATTGCAGCTCACCCGCGCGCGCGAGGTCGACCGAGCGCTGTGCCTGTTCGAGCGCGAGGCGGGCGGCATCAAGCTCAGCCTTGAGCGTCGCTTCGCCCGCGATCTTGTCCTTTTCGGCCTGCCAGCGGGTGGTTAGCGATGCCGATTGCTCCTCCAGCTGGGCGAGCTCGCCTTCCAGCTTGGATAATCGGTCTTTTGAGGCGGCATCGCTTTCGCGTGACAGCGCGGATTGCTCGATTTTCATCTGCATGATCCGCCGGTCGAGCCCTTCGATTTCCTCAGGCTTGGATTCGACCTCCATCCGGATCCGGCTCGCCGCTTCGTCCATCAGATCGATGGCCTTGTCGGGCAAAAACCGGTCGGCGATATAGCGGTTGGATAGGGTGGCGGCGGCGACAATCGCCGCGTCGGTGATCCGCACACCATGGTGCAGTTCGTATTTTTCCTTGAGGCCGCGCAGGATGCTGATCGTGTCCTCAACCGTTGGTTCGCCGATGAACACCGGCTGGAACCGCCGCTGGAGCGCCGCATCCTTTTCGACATATTTGCGATATTCATCGAGCGTGGTCGCGCCGATGCAGTGGAGTTCGCCGCGGGCGAGGGCGGGCTTCAGCAGATTGCCCGCGTCCATCGCGCCTTCGGATTTACCCGCTCCGATCAGCGTGTGCATCTCGTCGATGAACAGGACGACATGGCCCTCGGCGGCCTTCACCTCGTCGAGCACGCCTTTCAACCGCTCCTCAAACTCGCCGCGATATTTCGCCCCGGCGATCAGCGCGCCCATGTCGAGCGACATCAACCGGCGGCCCTTCAATGTGTCCGGGACGTCGCCATTGGCGATGCGGATCGCCAGCCCCTCGGCAATCGCGGTTTTGCCGACGCCGGGATCACCAATCAGCACCGGGTTATTCTTGGTCCGCCGCGCCAGGATCTGGATCGTCCGGCGAATCTCCTCATCGCGGCCAATCACCGGATCGAGCTTGCCCGCCTCCGCCGCCTCGGTCAGGTCGCGGGCGAATTTTTTCAGCGCGTCATAGCGGTCCTCTGCGCTCGCCGTATCCGCCGTCCGCCCCTGGCGCAGGCTGTTGATCGCCTGATTAAGGCCGGTCGCGGTTACGCCCGCATCGGCCAACGCCTTGCCCGCCGCCGTGCCGCTCGCCATCGTTAGCGCCAGCAACAGGCGTTCGACGGTGACGAAACTATCGCCCGCCTTGGACGCCAATTGCTCGGCGCTGTCGATCACCCGCACCAGATCATTATCCATACCGGGCGCACTTTGCGCACCGCCGCCGGTTACCGCGGCAATCTTTGCCAGCGCCGCATCGACGCCCGCAGCCGCCCGCTTGGCATCACCCTCAGCCCGAGCAATCAGCCCGGCAGCCATGCCCTGCTCATCCTCCAGCAGCGCTTTCGCCATATGCTCGGTGCCGATCCGCTGATGGTTCATGCGGATGGCTACGGTCTGCGCCGACTGCAAAAAGCCCTTGGCGCGTTCGGTCAGTTTTTCCAGATTCATGCGGTCCTCACCGGTTCATGCCCGGGCTGAACGTAAGGCGGCAGAATTGCCACACAAGGGGCATAGACTTAGCTCGGTAATACACCGCTCGCCGCCAACGCCCGATACCAATGGTAACTCGCCTTGGGCGTGCGCACCTGCGTCGTATAATCGACATGGATGATGCCAAAGCGTTTGGCATAGCCGTGGCCCCATTCAAAATTGTCGAGCAGCGACCAGATGAAATAGCCGTGCACCGGCATCCCATCGGCTATCGTCCGCGCCAGCGCACCGAGATAGCCGTCGAGCAAGGCGATCCGGTCCGCGTCGTTGACCACGCCGTCCGGCTCGACCACGTCCGGAAACGCCCCGCCATTTTCGGTGATATAGATCGGCACCGGGCCATAATCGGCGTGCACGCGGGCAACGATGTCATACAACCCCTGCGGATAAATCTCCCAGCCCATCGCGGTGACGGGGGCGCCATCGGGCGGCATCCGCCAACCCAGGCCGCCACCAGCGGCAGCGCCATCTTTGGCATCCTCGCCGCCGACCGCGTCACCGCCAGTCCGCTGGCCATCGATATGCATCCGCGAATAATGGTTGATGCCCAGCCAGTCGATCGGCGTTTTTAGCATCTCCATATCGCCCGGCTGTACATGCGGCGCAGTCAGCATGGCCAGCGCGGGCGGATAGGTGCCGAGGAACAGCGGATCGGCGAAACTGCGGTTCATCATCGCGTCGGCAAATTCGGCAGCGGCCATATCGGCAGCGTCCCCCTCCCGATAGGGGACCATATGGTTGAGCGACAGCACCGTGCCTAGCGACGCCTCCGGCAATATCGCCCGCATCGCCCTCAGCGCGCCTGCCGTCGCCAGATTCACATGATGCACCGCCGCCGCATAGGTCGGATAATCGGCGATGCCTGGCGCGTGTATGCCCAGCGCATAGCCCATCGCGCAAAAGATGCTCGGTTCGTTGAACATCGCCCAATGGTGGATGACATCGCCCAGTTCGCGAGCGCACAGGTCCGCATAATCGACGAACCACTGCACACTATCCCGCGCTGCCCAGCCGCCGCGATCCTGCAGTGATTGCGGGTAATCCCAGTGGTAGAGGCAAGCCCATGGCTCGATCCCGCGGGCCCGACAGGCGAGCGCGAGGCGTCGGTAGAAATCGATCCCTGCCGAATTTTCGGCCCCATCGCCATCGGGAATGATTCGGGTCCAGGCGATGGAGAAGCGATAGACTTTCATCCCCGC
>JANOPV010000350.1:0-11571 GCA_031422035.1 Sphingomonas sp.
AAAACCTCCGCCATCGGCACGTCGGCAGTATGGGCAGGAAAAAAGCTGCGATGTCCCCAATTCTGGCCACCACGGATGAAAAAACCCTCAATCCCGACATGACCGCCCTTATTGGCTAGTGCAAAGATGTCGACGTCACCAAGGCCCTCAGCATTGATCGCTTGCGACCCTTGAATGAAGGTCAGCGCTTTCAACCGGTCTCGGTAAATTGCCGCCAGTTCATAATCCATCGCTTCGGCAGCAACCTCCATCTGCGCGCCAAGCTTGGCCTGCGTGGCAGTGGAGCGCCCCTGCAAGAATGCGGCGGCATCGGCGACGAGCTCAGCATAATCGGCGTCGCCTATGCGCCCGACGCACGGCGCGCTGCACCGCTTGATCTGGTATAACAGGCACGGCCGGTCGCGGTTGGCGAAGAAGCTATCGGTGCAACTGCGCAGCAGGAACAGCTTTTGTAGCGCATTCAGCGTCTGATTGACCGAGCCCGCGCTGGCGAACGGGCCGAAATAATCACCCTTGGCCCGGCGGGCCCCGCGATGCTTCTGGACGCGCGGATAGCGGTGATCACGGCGCAGCAATATATAAGGAAAGCTCTTATCATCCCGCAACAATACATTGTAAGCTGGACGAAATCGCTTGATGAGTTGTGCTTCTAGCAACAACGCCTCTGCTTCGCTGCCGGTGGTGACGATGTCCATCGAGCGGGTCTGGGCGACCATCCGCTGAAGCCGCTGCGGCAGTCGCGCGAGTTGGGTATAGGCAGTAACCCTGTTCTTAAGCGAACGAGCCTTCCCCACGTACAACACATCGCCGCGCGCATCGAGCATGCGGTACACCCCCGGCACCGTCTTCAGGCCGCGTAAAACCTGACGAATGGCGGCCACACCCGTGTCAAAGTCAGGCCGCTCAGACCCACGCACCGTATAGGTGGCTTGATCCTCGTTAAACCGGTCGGGGGCATTGGGGCCGGAAGGGTCAGCGGGGCGCGACATCTCCGCTCATGTAGAAAGGGCCAGGCGTGATGCCCAGCCCTGTCATGCACTATCGCGCGATATTAGTTAGCGTGATGGCCGAGCCCAGAAATGGCCGTGTCGACGAGGCCGCGGTCAGCGGCAGCATCGTGGCGTTCGGCAATCAGCGATGCGGCTGCGGCTGCGGCGATTTGGGCGGCGCGCGCGCGTACATCGGCAATGGCGGAGCGTTCTGCGGCGGCGATGCGGTCTTCAGCCATGCGTTGGCGGCGAGCGATCAGATCTTTTGAGTCGCTCTGAGTTTTGGCGACCAATGCCGCCGCTTCGTCCTCAGCCCGCGCGCGGATCGCAGCGGCTTCGCCATCAAGCGCCCCCAGGCGCCGCTGATACTCGGCTTTTAGCGCTTCAGCTTCGGCCCGCAGTGCAGACGCTTCATCGAGTTGCTGGCGAATACCGGCAATTTTGGCGTCCAGCGCTTTTGCAGCGAGTGCTGGTACCTTCTTCCAGATCATGATGCCGATCAGGATGAGCATCGCCAGCGCCACCCAGCCGCCCGGGGCAATGCCCAGTGCAGACGGTTCGACGTGGTGCTCCGCGACACCGCCATGTGCTGCGGTCGCCGCATGCGTTTCCGTCGCGACTGCCGTCACTGCACCCTGCGCTGCGATGAGTGCCAGATCAAACATTGAGCGCCACCTTCACAGCTGTGCTTGCCTGCGCCGCGGTCACGGTGGTGCCTGACAGGCGAGCGACAATGGCGCGCGCAGCGTCGCTGGCAACCGCCTCGATCTCGTTAAGCGCCGAGATGCGGGCGGTGCCGATAGCTTGCTCAGCTTCGGTAAGGCGCGCTTCGATCGCCGCGTTCGCCTTGGCCAAACGCTTTTCCGCATCGCGGGTCGCCGCATCCTTGGCTGCACCGATCAATGATTGGGCATCGGAGCGTGCGCCGTTGGCGCGTGTCCGATAGTCGTCGTCGATCGCGTCAGCTGCATCTCGCGCTGCTTTGGCGGCAGCGAGATCATCAGCAATCTTGCGATCCCGCGCATCCACCGAACCCTCAATCTTGGGCACCATGCCGAGGCCGATGACCACAAAAATGGCCCCGAAAACAAGGATGAGCCAGAAAAGCTGGGACGCGAGGTACCAGTTTTCGCTGAGTTGATCGATTTGCGGCATCTGCCTGCCCTAACTGTACGGGAACATCATCGGCTATTGCGCCGCCGAACTTGCCGACGGCGCACAGCCAGCGCTTACTTAAGATAGAGCAGGATCGCGATCAGGAACGACAGCAAACCGAGCAACTCGGCGGCCGCAAAGCCGATGAACAAGCGGCCCTGCTGGCCATCAGCCGCTGCTGGATTGCGCAATGCGCTTTCGAGAAAGCTGCCGAAAACATTGCCAACGCCGATTGCGGCCATGCCGCAACCAATTGCCGCAAGGCCGGCGCCGATGAGAGTAGCTGCTGCTGCGTCCATGATCATAATCTCCTATTCGAAATAAGCGTGTTGGTTGGAAGGGGCTGACAATCAGTGAAGGTTCACCGCGTCGTTGAGGTAAAGTGAAGTGAGCAATGCAAATACATAGGCCTGGATGCCGGCAACCAGCAGTTCCAGCGCACTAATGCCCACCATCAGCGACATCGACATGATGCCGATGGGAATGCCGTAGAGCGGCCCAGCGTTCACACTGTCGATGATGAAGGACGAGAAGACCTCCATCAACACATGCCCAGCCGTCATTGCCACGAACAGCCGCAGCGCGAGGCTGAACGGGCGGACAAGGAAAGACACCAGTTCGATCACAGGAATCAGCCAAAGCAGCCACCACGGCGTGCCGTGCGGGACAAACAACGAGAAGAAATGGAAGCCATGCCGCCAAAAGCCGACGATGAGCACGATGGCAAACGACACTATGGCGAGCACGCCCGTTATCGCAAAATGGCTGGTGACGGTGAACGGGTGCGGGCCGACGATGGCGAGCGGCAGCAGACCGAGGATGTTGCAGAACAGGATGAACATGAAGAGCGAGAAGACGTAGGGGACGTATTTCTTGCCCTCAGGTCCGATGTTCGCGGTCATCATATTGCTGATGAAGCCCGTGAAGCTCTCCACCGCCGCTTGCCAGCGGCCCGGCACTAGCTGGCGCTTCATACCGCCGAGCATGAACAGCCACAGGCCAACGCCCGCCAGCAGCATCCAGACGGCGCTGTTGGTCAGCCAAATCTCCCGCCCGCCCAGATCGAACAGGTGCGTAATTGGCTGCACCGCAAACTGGTGCATCGGGTCTAGCTTAGCTGGTTCCGCCACGATCAACCTTCACGCACAAAATGCTAACTTCACAGTGAAACGCCATAAATGACGCCGCTATTCGGACCCTCGCGCTATTTCCGCTTTCTTGGAAATATCGTTTGAAAGCCGTATGATATTCCTGAATGCTACAATTATCCCTAAGGACAGCAGCAGCAAGAAGCCCCAGGGCCAAGAACCCAGCAACCGGTCCACCAGCCAGCCGATTAACGCGCCGCCTGCCATCCCGCCGATAAGTTCCGCCAGCACCCGGTTGCCGAGCCGGTAATTGGCGTCGGCTAGTGGCCGATCCGCTCCGGTTCGCGTAGCTTCCAGTGCTTCGGCGCGTGCCAGCCGTTCATCGAGCTGGCCCAGCCGGGCGTTGTCATCGCGTTGCTCGATACTATCCCTGTCGTCGCTCATCGGGAGCCTCGCGCGTTGTGCAGTCCTGATTAGACGGCACCCATGCTCATGCTCACCGGTGAAACGCAAGGGTCCGCCGAGGCGCGGCCCCTTTAGGAAGGGGTCGGGATCAAGTCAACCGTCGTGGTGCAATGCGGCATAGCCGGGCAGCGCCAAGCGTCGTCAGCTAGGTGATGCAGCGCGAATCGCGAATTGGCGCAGCACTGGTGCGGGTCCGCCAAGTGCCGTCGGGGCCCATATATCTCTCGCCAGCGACGGTCTGTGCCACGAGGTTGCAGCCACTGGTGAACGCGAATTGTTCAACCGTCGCGCTCGCCGCAGCAGCGCGCTCGGTATAAGCGGCACGGCGGCGGATGTTGAGATCCTCCACCATACGGCGAATTTCTGCCGATGGCGGCACAACAAAACCGAGATAGCCGTCGGGCTGTTCGCCGATCAATCCCTGCGAACGCGCGGCCTGATAGGCCGGGTCGCGCTGGGCGCTGGCCGGGCTTGCCAGCATTGCGGCGGCAGCAAGCGCGAGGCCAAGGGCTCTAAAGGTGGCACGCATCAGAAAATCTCCGTATTCTGTTCAATCAATTGCCGGGCATCGCCATCCAGCCGGTACACAACCTCTTGCCGGATATTGATGTTGAGGGTGATCACGATGGGATCGGTCGGCGCTGTCACCTGCACACAGCCACCGAGCGACAGTGCCGCTCCGGCAAGCGTCGCGAAGATAATGGCGCGACCTGCACCCGCTTGGTGTCTCCTCATCTAATATTTCCCCTATGGATCATCGCCGCTTTCCTGTTCCTGAACGGTATCCGGTGGCGTTGGTCCGGGCTGGGCGGCTCTCGCTGCTGCTTCCGCCCGGATCAGGGCCGGCAAATTCTGATCGATCAATATCGTCGGATCATAGAGGCTGCGGGCCGAAGTCAGCAACTGCCGAAACGGAGCGTTGATGCGAATGTCGAACGCGAACGGCAGTCGCGCAATCTGCCGTGTCAGAAAATTGTTGGTGGCACCCGGCCCCTGCCCCAGCCCGGTGAAGCTGACTTCGGTGAGCATTTCCCCGTCGATATTGCCGTTCAAGCGGACCACCAACGCATCGTAGCGGATCGAACGCAGCGCCCCGAACGCCAGATTTGCGAAATAGCCGAGGTCGCGGTTGGTGAGTTCGCCGACATAAGCCAGCGTGCCACCACCATCGCGCACCACCAGCCCGCCATTGATGACGCGCCCGCCATTTTGATCGAACACCGTGGGCAGGACGCCAACGAACACACCCGTGGCGCTGATATTTTCAAAGCCATAGCGCTGAAGGAACCGGGCGGCGTCGATGCCCTCTACGTCGAACGTCAGATAGCGTGGCTGATCTGCAGCAAAATTGAGCAGCCCCGGCTGCATCAGCAATGTGCCGCCAGCGAATGGCCAGCGCCCGCTTTCTATCCGCATCTGCTGATTGGGCAGCATCTGATAGAGGATTTCGCCCTCCACCACTTCAATCCCTGGATTGATCGACGCGACCGTCACCCGCTGTCCAGGTGGCGTCGACAGCCCAATAAGATCATCGAATCGAATTGTTCCGGTCAATCCTTGCACTGGGCCGAATGCGGCCGCGAGATTGGCATTGGTCGTCGTAAACTCCCCGCCGCTGGTCACTTGCTGGGGCGTCCAATCGATCCGCCCGTTCCCCGTCACGGTCGCTTCCACATTCGCTGCGATGCCGAGTACCAGACCGCTCAGCGCTTCGGGCTGTAGGCCGTCACGAGCAAAACGGATCGGCACGACCTCAAAGCGCGCATTGCCCACGCCGGTGGCGAGCGCGTGAGTCAGCGTTACGTCGGCGATCGCGACACCGCTCTCTGCAGCCATTAGCACCCCGGTGGCGTCGATCCGGCCATCAGCAAGCGTCAGCCGCGCCTCTGGTATCACCATCGGTTCAAAACGCGCGGCCGACCGCTGCTGGCCGTTGACGCCGATGGCCTGCAGGTCGCTGACGTCCATCCGACCGTCGATGATCAGCCGTCGATCAGCAAAGCGCCACGCTCCGGCAAGCCGGTCGAAGTTGAATGGCACTGTGCCAATCTGCGCCTTGGCCTCGCTGAATTGTCCACCCAACCCAACACCTGTCGTGCTGAGTGTCAGGCGCCCGGCACCGATCCGCACCGCGCTGCTTCCATTGCCAATAGTCATGCTGACATCGTCAAATTGCCCGACCCCGCCAAATACATAGCGCCCGCCGCTGGCGGTGAGCCGAAACGGTGAATCGCCCAGCTGCCCGGCGATGACGGTCTGTGCCAAGCTCACTCCGCCGCGCACCCCGGCTGGTCCGACTGCGAACAGCGATTGCCCCGGCAGACTGCACAGTTGCAATGCCCCCGCTCCGAGACGCGCATTCGCCAGCGCCAATGCCTGATAGCGCAGCGGGCGACACCCGGCATCGACTGCGATCCGTCCGCCAGGACCGATCCGTCCGCTCAAAGGCAGTGCCAACCCATCCACTCGACCGCCAGCAAATGGCCCAGACAGGCCGAGCGCGGTCGAAAACCGCCCAGTGCCGCTGCCGTCCACGGCAAAGCGCAGCGCCGTTAACACCAGCGCCGATTCGCCGGCGCGAAATGGCTGGCTGTCGATTACACCTCTGAATCCGCCGCTCGCGGTACGAACGATCTCCGCTCGCACATCCGGAAATCCGCCGCCGCTCAGTCGCGTTCGCCCACCTAAAATGAGCGATCCCCGCCGCCAACCGATCACGGGGTCGTTGCCATCCATCGCCAGACGCAAGCCACTGGCTGACCGCACCGTCAGCCGCGCGACATCTGCCTCCACACCGACTGCAGAGCCACGTAGTGCAAAGGGCGCTGCGACCAGAAAATTCTGTCCGGCCCGCTCGACTGCGTTGCCCAGTGCCGCCGCGATCGGGCCGATCACCATCACGCCCTGTTGCGCGCGCAGTTGTCCTGGAAAGCCGACGGCAGCCCCCATCAGCCGCGCCTGCGCCAGCGCAATGCCGCCGTCAGCCCGCCACTGTCCGTCGGCCAGGGCATAGCGCCCATTAATTGCGCCGCGACCTGCCGCCATTTCCTGATGTCGTAAATCATCAAACCGCAGGCGGACATCGCCGTTGCCGATCGCGCGACGGAAATTCCAAGCGCCAGTGCTGCGTCCGTCCAGTCGCCCGACTGCCAGCTCTTGAACTGTTCCTGTCAATGCCCGAACATTCGTCGTCCAGCCTAAGCGGTCGAATTGCGGTGACAGGCTCAGCGATGCGTCCATCTCAGGCCTAGCCAGCGACACGCCCTGCCGCCGACATTCGACCAGCGCAGCGCTGATCGGACCAGTGAACCGCACACCCTCGCCGTCGGTTTCTAACTGCCCGCGCGCTCGTAAATCAGCACCGCTACAGCCGCCTCCGGTCAGTGATCGGCTCAACACCGCGGTAGTGCCCACGAAACTGCGATAGGGATTGCCCTCCCCTTCCAGCCCGGCCGCCACGCGGCCCCACGCGCTGTCGATCACTATCGCCGCGTCCGCAAGCTCGATCCGATAATCAGGCAGCGCGAATGGCTCACCGTCATCTTCAGGGAGCAACCGATCCAGCTGGCCCAGAGTCAGCTCTCCGCGGACAACCGTGCCGCGCAGTCGCACACCGCGCGCGCGCACGCGCTCAATTTGCGGCCCAGACCAGCCATAGCCCAGCCAGACATCGACCTCGCGCGCTGTCAGATCCGCCCGCGCGCTGTTGCCGATCCGTACATTTATCAGCCGCTGATGCCGTGCACTCACCCGCTCAATCTCGTAGCTTGCTTGAACTCCGGCAGCGTCGAGCTGGCGTGTGATTACCAAGTCAGCCAACTGCTGCCGCGATAACCAGACCAGCAGCACGGAGCCGCCCAATAGCATCCCGGTGCCGACGAGCAGCTTTGTCCGCAGTCGCCACTGGCGTGGCGCTGGCACGCTATCAGGCTCTTGCTCAATCATTTCATGCTTGTGCCGCTTGCACGACGCCGGGGCAAGTCGACGAGCGCGCACAAACATTTGAGCCGTTCGCCATAGGCCGCTAGGGGGAAGTCAATGCATGTCTCATCAACCGCCCAGCCAGACCATCTCGGCCATCGTGAGCGGCTACGCCAGCGCCTATTAGTGCAGGGTGGCGATGCCCTGCAGGATTATGAACTGCTCGAATATATTCTCGGCCTCGCCATCCCGCGCCGGGACACCAAACCGCTGGCCAAGGCACTACTGCGCGAGTTCGGCACATTGAGCGCCGTGCTCGCCGCTAACCCTGCTGAGATCAGCCATCGCACCACCCAACAGCGCGATCCGGCATTCCCTAAGGATGGCCTGTCAGACACAGTGGTTGCAGCAATCAAGGTCATCCAGGTCGCCTATCTCCGCGGTGGCATTAACAGTGTCCGCGAACAGCCGATCCTGGGTAGCTGGCAGGCTCTGCTTGATTATCTGCGCGCCGACATGGGTCATTTGCGGCACGAGCGCGTCCGGGCGCTCTATCTCGACAGCAAGAACACACTGTTGCGCGACGAAAAAATGAGCGAAGGGACAGTTGATCAGTCCGCCATCTACGTCCGCGAAGTGGTGAAACGCGCGCTCGAACTCGGGGCTACCGCCATCGTCCTGGTGCACAACCACCCCAGCGGCGAAGCGTCCCCCAGCCGACAGGACATCGCCATCACCCGTGACATCATCGACGCCTGCAAACGGTTCGGTATCGCCGTCCACGACCATGTGATTATCGGCCAGGATGGGCATAGCAGCATGAAGGCGCAGGGCCTGATCTGACGAAGGGACTATGATTGCATGCGCGATTTCGACCGTCGGACATTCATGGCTGCTGCCGCAGCGAGTGCCGCCTTGGCAACGCTACCGGCCAAAGCCGGCATGCAGGCCACGCCGCAGCGCCGGTTGATCATCGATGGGCTGGGTGCCTTTGGCGATCCTTATGGCGCTGAGGCCGACCCGCTGCTGTCCGCCCGCCTGATCGCGGAGTGGCGGCAAACGGGCGTGGACGGCGTCATGATGACGATGGGCAATGTCGGCAACGCCACCGACGGCTGGGACGCGCTGAGGGCCGAGGTCGCCCAATGGACCACCATTATCAGCGACAACGCCGCCATCCTGACCAAAGTGACCGGTGCCGACGATGTTACTGTTGCTGCCGCCGCCGGCAAACTGGCGCTGATCTGGTGCACACAGGACACCAGCATGGTCGGCGTCAATCTCGACCGGCTGGCCGAGATGCGCGCCATGGGCATCCGCCAGGTGCAGCTGACCTATAATCTGCGCAATCTGAGCGGCGATGGCGCGCTGGAACCGGCAAATGCTGGACTGTCCCGACTGGGCCGGACGACCATTTCGCGGATCGAAGCTGAGCGGCTGCTGCTCGACCTCAGTCATGGCGGCGTGCGCACCATCGCCGAAGCCATTGCCGCCAGCACCCGCCCAGCGATCCTTAGCCACACCGGCTGCCGAGCGCTCAACGACAATCCGCGCAATGTTGGCGACGAATCGCTGCGCGCCGTCGCCGAAAAGGGCGGCGTGGTCGGCCTGTATTTCATGCCGTTCCTGACCACCAACAGCCAGCCGACCGGCACCGATCTGATCCGCCATCTGAGCCATGCGCGCAACATCTGCGGCGAGGAGCATATATCGATCGGCACCGATGGCTTTGTTCTGCCGCTCGTCATCGACGATGCAGCCCGCGCGGCGCAGCGTGTCTTTTTTGCTAGGCGTTCCGCCGCTGGCATCGCCGCCCCAGGTGAAGGGCCGGAGGTGATGAACGTGGTTGCGGATTATAACAGCCTCGACAAGTTCAACCGGCTGGCTGACGATCTGTCTCGCGCAGGCTGGACCGCCCGCGCGGTCGACGGTGTGCTGGGCGCGAATCTGTTGCGGCTCTATCGCGATGTCTGGTGAAGACGCGGTGCCGGTTGCTGCGCTGCTTTGACCATATGGGCACCGTCTGCTAGCTCGCCGCCGGTCCCTTTTTCCTGACAGCGCGAGCACATCCTGCCATGATCGTCCGATATTCCCGCAAGCCCATGACCGCGATTTGGGAAGCGGAGAATCGATTTCGGATCTGGTTCGAGATTGAGGCGCATGCGACCGAAAAGTTAGGCGAACTGGGCGTCGTGCCAAAATCCGCCGCCGCGTCCTTATGGCGCTGGTGGGCGACCAATCCGACCATCGACGTCGCCGCGATTGATGCGATCGAGGCGGTCACCAAACATGACGTCATCGCCTTTCTGACCTGGGTATCGGACCAGGTGGGCGACGATGCCCGCTTCATGCACCAAGGGATGACCAGCTCCGACGTGCTCGATACCTGTCTCTCGGTCCAGCTCACACAGGCGAGCGACCTGCTGCTCGCCGATCTCGACGCGTTGCTGGCGGCGCTGAAGCGGCGGGCCGAGGAACATAAATACACCCCGACCATCGGCCGCAGCCACGGCATCCACGCCGAGCCGACGACGTTCGGGCTTAAGCTCGCCCAGGCCTATGCCGAGTTTGCGCGGTGCAGAGCGCGGCTGGTTGCAGCGCGGGCAGAGATCGCGACCTGTGCGATTTCTGGCGCGGTCGGGACGTTCGCGAATATCGACCCGGCGGTCGAGGCGCATGTCGCAGCAAAACTCGGACTGAGCATTGAGCCGGTGTCCACGCAGGTCATCCCGCGTGACCGCCATGCGATGTATTTTTCCACATTAGGCGTTATTGCGTCGTCGGTTGAGCGGCTAGCCACCGAAATTCGCCATTTGCAGCGCACCGAAGTGCTGGAGGCCGAGGAATATTTCAGTCCGGGCCAAAAAGGGTCGTCGGCGATGCCGCATAAGCGCAATCCGGTGCTGACCGAGAATTTGACCGGATTGGCGCGGGTCGTGCGCAGTGCAGTGACCCCCGCGCTGGAGAATGTGGCGCTATGGCATGAGCGCGACATCAGCCACTCCTCAGTAGAGCGCTACATCGGCCCCGATGCCACGATCACGCTCGATTTTGCGCTGAACCGCCTGACTGGCGTGGTCGACAAGCTCCTGATTTACCCTGACCGGATGCGGAAGAATCTCGACCGGATGAGCGGCCTCATTCACTCGCAGCGGGTGTTGCTGGCGCTGACCCAGGCCGGCGTTAGCCGCGAAGACGCGTATACGCTGGTGCAACGCAACGCGATGAAGGTCTGGGAATCCGATGGCGCGCTGTCGCTGCTTGAATTGCTGCAGAATGATGCAGAGGTGACCGCCGCGCTGCCGGCCGAAGCAATCGCGACAAATTTCGACCTCGAACATCATTTTCGCAGCGTCGATGCGATTTTCAGGCGCGTCTTTGCCGCCTGATCTGCGCGCGGGGCTTTCAACCCCCGCCCGGTCGCGCTAGGTTGCCTCCTCATAACAAGAAGGGGACGCACCCGATGCAAGCGTTACGCACCATCGTCTGGGCGATCATCGCCGCCTCACTGGCGGTATTTGCAGCATTTAACTGGCAGATTGTTACCGTCGGCGTCTGGCCCGGCTACAGCGCCGAATTGCCGCTGCCACTCATCATTGTCGGCTCTTTTCTGTTGGGCTTTCTGCCAGCGTTCATCGTCTACACGGGCAGCCGCTGGAGCGCGCGGCGCACCATTCAGCAACAGGCGCAAGTCATCAGCGATCTGCGGACTGCGCCGATTGCCACATCCATCGGCGCCGAACCGCTGGTCGAACCCGCCGAGCCTGTTCTTGTCGACCGCATGACACTCTGATGTCCCGCATCTATGCCGCCATCGACACCCCGCATCTCGACCGGGCGCTGGCCATGGTGCAGCGGGTGCGCGGACATATTGGCGGCGTAAAGCTTGGGCTCGAATTCTTTTGCGCCAACGGCCATCACGGCGTGCATGAGGTTGCCAAGCTGGGCCTCCC
>JANOPV010000351.1:0-4608 GCA_031422035.1 Sphingomonas sp.
GCTGCGCGCGGCACCGTCGTCCATCCCCATTTCGCGATAGAAATTGAGGTATTCGCCATGCACTGGATCGGCAACGGCATAATCGCGGGCCTCGCGCCCATCTTCATCGCGCCAGCTGTGGACGCCGAACTCGGCGCCGGGTTCGGCGCTACGGGTCGCGCCTGCTAGCCATAACTCGACTGCCCCCGAGCGGATCGAACCGCCGCGCGGCACATGCGTCGCCATCCCCGCCCGCCGCACCGCGCGCGCCAATTGCAAATTGGCATGTTCGTCAATCGAGCCCGGGCATTCACGCATCACCAGTCGGTTGAGGCCCGGGTGCGCCGCCAGCATCCGGGCAAAGGCGGCGGGGCTGGCGCTATCGACCGTGCCGATCATCTCCACCGTCACGCCATCAATCACATGAAACGGGCCATAGCTGGCAATCGGGCGGCGGCTTGGGCGGACGTCGCTAAGGTCGACCTCGGCAAAACGCTGATTGCCTTCAGCCAGCCCGCTATCCGCAGCTACGTCCACGTCGCTATAGGTCAGCTCAACCGGATCATCGCCCCAGTCACTACCATCAATCGTCCCAAATGACGTCTCGACGACAATCGCCTGTGCATGGCCCGGCGCGGCCAGCAGCAACGCCAGCACCGCCGCGATGCACCACAACAGCACCGTGAGCCCGCGTTTGCGGCCGATATGCTCAAGCAAAGAAGGGGCAGGGGCCTTGTCCATCTCCACGCTTTACCGCGCGAGGCGTTGCCCAGCCTTTGCCGGAGAAAGTTAACGCGGCGGTGGTGCTATTTTGCTGATCAGGGCTTTGCTGACAACGCCGCCAGCTTGCGAACGCTGTTGATACTGCGCCCCGTTCGTTCCGTCTTTCCCGGGATTTTCAACTTTGTGAAACGGATACCGTCGCCATAATCGACATGCAGCTCCCGCAAACCAAGAGCGAGCCTTTCGCCGTTCGCGTCGCGGCATTGCATAATAAGATCGGCAGGAGGCGGACGATCATAAAAGTAGACGAGATAGCGACTGTGATGTGCACCCGGAAAAATATCAGCTGCAACGATGGCGGCAAGCTCAACATCATTGCGGACGAAGACCTCGATCGCTTTTCCAGCATAGAGTGTGAGCTGCGCTTCCAGTGCCGCCTTCACCTCGCTCTCGCTCAGGTCACTCTCCAACAGCAAATTGCCGCTAGCGATAAAGGTGCGGACATTGGCGAAACCCAGGGCAACGCCGATTGCTCGCAAATCAGCCATCGGGAGCTTGCCCGTCCCCGCGACATTTACCGCGCGCAGCATCGCGACATAGCTAGTCATCCTGTTTCGCACAGCGCCTTCAGCTGATCCGCGCACGCGCCCCAGCCGTCGATGAAACCCATCTCCTCATGACGTTTGGCCGAGGCCTCATCCCAATGCCGCGCGGTCGCGGTATAGCGTGTGCCCCGAAATCCATCGGCACCTTCTGCAGTGATTTCCCAGATGCCGATCATGAACGGCCCAGCAGGCATCAGGTCGCCGGTGATCGCGTCAGTAAAGGCAAAGCGCCGCCCCTCATCCCACGCCAGCACGGTGCCGGGGTGCGGATGCACCTCGCCATCGGGGCCGTACATGGTGCAGTTGGACGCACCGCCCGCGCGCCGCTCCAGCTGGTCAAACACCGCACGCCACGGCTTGGGGCACCACCATTCCTCCATGCGCCCGGCCATCACCGCCCAAACCTGTTCAGGTGGTGCCGCGATGAAGCGAGTGACGGAGAGTTCCCAGCCATTGTCCGCGGTTGTGGTCACGCCTGCGTGCCCGATAGCCGTGCCGCGTCCCGCATCATCTGCGCGCAACCAGTCACGCGCTCAACCAGTTTTGCGCCAAGGAGCGCCAAGGGGGCGATGTAAGCAAGGTAGAGCAAATGATACCAGACCGGAAACTGATCCCACACTATGTAGTGATCTACCACAGAGTAAAGCAGCCATGCTGCTACGATCAGGTATATCGTTTGCTTGTCACTGCGCGCAATCCACGCGACGACGGCACCAAATATGAGTGTAGCTAGGGCTCCTACTGCAAGTCTTGTCAGGAACATGTCCGGTGTAAATATGCGCTGATTTTCAACCGCCGCGTAAGCGGGCCAGATCAGCCGCCCCAAGAGCGTTGCAAGGGTCGCAATCGCTTTCCAGGCAAGCACTCCGGCAACCAATGCCACTATTGCTCTTATCACTCTGTTCACTTTGCGTCTCCCCGCGCCCCGACCAAACCAAATGTAGCGCCAGCGGGGTCGATGGCCACCAGGCTGAAATCGCCGCCGGGGATTTCAATTGGCGGCTGGACAATGGTGCCGCCATGCGCGGTGATTGCCGCCAACCCCGCGTCGATGTCCGCCACGCGGAAATAATAGGTCCAGGCGGGGCCCGACTGCCCTGGCATCACCGGCATTACCGCGCCCACGCCAAACCGCCCGCCGCTAGCCTGCATGAACTCATATTTGCCCATCGGGCCCATATCCATGTCGCCATCCTTCACCCAGCCGAACTGCGCGCCATAAAAGGCTTTGGCCGCCTCCTGGTCAGAGGTGGCGAGCTCGTTCCACGCACAGTGCCCGACCTTTGGCGCGAGCGCGGCAAAGCTATGGCTGACCTCATCAGACGCGCTGCGCATCACATAAAACACCGCGCCTTGCGGGTCGGCGACCATCGCCATCCGGCCAACCCCGGGCAGGTCCATCGCCGGCATATGCACTGCGCCGCCGGCGCTGAGGATGCTGGCGACACTGGCATCAACATCATCGACCGCCAGGTAGCCCAGCCAGCACGGGTGCGAACCATGTTCCGCCATCTCCGGCGTGATCGCCAGATAGCCGCCGACGCCATCGGCCATGTCGCTGCCATCGCCTGAGGAGAAAAAGCGATAGTCCGTGTCGGGTTGGCCCGCACTCATCGATGTCCAGCCAATAACATTGCCATAGAAATCGCCCGCTCCATCGGCGTCGCTGGTCAGCAATTCATACCAGATGAAATCGCCCTGTTGATTGCTGCTATGGTTGGTCATTGCCTCTCTCCCATTATGTGTCGGTCTATCCGAAAAACTCTGTCATCCCCGGCTCGACCGGGGTCCCGCTTTCTTCTCCTAAAGCTCGACCACCGGCACAAAGCCGCCATAAATCATCCGCTTGCCATCAAACGGCATCGGATTGGTCGCGGGATCCATGCGCGGATCCTTGAAATCGGGGGCCATCATCTTCGCCATCGCCGCATCGCGCGTCGCTTTATCGGGCCACTCGATCCAGCTGAACAACACCGCTTCACCCGGCTCAGCCTTCACCGCCATGCGGAAATCTGTGGTCTTGCCCTCGGGCACATCATCACCCCAGCATTCCACTATGCGGGTCGCGCCCATCTCCATGAACATCGGGTCGGCCAGCCGTGCGTGCGCTACAAACTTCTCCTTGTTCGCCTCCGGACATGCGATCACAAAACCGTCAATATAAGCCATGGGTCTACTCCTTGTTCGGCAGCGGTTACGGAACGGGCGGCATCGCCGAAGGGTCCATCCAGAACGGCCCCCACACATGGCCATCGGGGTCGATACAGTCCCGGCCGTACATAAAGCCGTGATCCTGCACCGGGTTGATGTCCGCGGTCCCGCCATGGGCGGCGGCGGCATCCATCATCGCGTCAACCGCTGCCTTGCTATCGAGTGACAGGGCTAGGGACACCTCGCTCGACGTCACCGGCGGGATTGGCCGGGTGGTAAAGCTTTTCCACTTATCATGCGTCAGCAGCATCACATTAATCGCGTCGCTCCACACCATGCCAGCCGCAGTGTCGTCGCTAAACTGTGGGTTAATTATGAACCCCAGCGCCTCATAAAATGCGACGGATTTTGGCAGGTCCGCCACTGGCAGGTTCACGAAAATCATCTTGGTCATCGCGCAATTCCTCTCCCGAATAACATGCCCACATAGCGTAACAGGTGCATGACACTGTCCCGCGCCAGCGCGATGTCATCCGTCGCCTTGGCGATCACGAATGCGCCTTGCAGCACACCCTGGATATGCCAGGCTAGGCTGATGGCGGTCACTTCGCGCTGAATGCCGTGGCGGTCGATCGCTGCCTGAATATCGACCGACAGGGCCTCGCAATAGGCGGTGATGCTCGCCTCGCTCGCTTCGCGCAGGGCGTCACTAGTGGCAAAACTCTCCTGCACCATCGTCCCGACGAAACAGGTAAAACCCTCGGCCGGGCCGTCGATCATCGCCATCCGCATCGCAATATGGCCCAGCAGCCGTTCGAGCGGATCTTCGAGTCGGGTGTGGGGCGGCAGGACGAACAGCGGCGCGGCCCGCGCGGTCCATTGCGCAGCGGCGGCAACGCCCAGCGCTTCCTTCGACTTGAAATGATGGAAAAATGCGCCTTTGGTTACCCCAGCCGCGGCGCAGATTTCGTCCACTGAGGTTGCCGCATAGCCCTTGCGCCGCACCACAATATGGGCGGCGTCGATTAGCTTTGCCCGCGCGGAGGGACGGGCCGGAACAGGGGAGCGACTCGCGTTCATCACTCAACAATACCGACCGGTTGGTATGTTACAAGCGGAATCGCGTTTCACTGTGAAGTTGCACGGAAAT
>JANOPV010000352.1:0-11154 GCA_031422035.1 Sphingomonas sp.
ATTTTGCGAGGGCGCTGTGCCGTCGCCGTCAGGACGTGACCTGGGTCGACATCGTCGGTGAAGGCCACGCCACCAGCGCGGCGGACAGCAGCGCCATGACGCTCGGCTGGGTGGCAGAGCGGTTTGCGGGTAACCGCCCGCGCAATGACTGCCGGTCGATCTGAACCTGCTTCGTAAAGGATGAAGCCATGAAAAAGATGATGATGATCGCCGCTGCCACTCTGTCGGTGGGCGCCGCTCTAGTTGCCATGCCCGGCACTGCCTCGACGCCCGAAGAATGGGCGGCGCTGAATCAGCGAGTGGGCCGCGCCTGCATTGCCATGTCCGGGCTCGCTCGCCCGCAATTGCTGGCGCAAAGGATCAGCTTTTCGGATGACATCGGCATCGAGGTCCGCATGCTGCGCGGCCGCGATGCGCAGGGGCGCTCAAAGCGGCTGCTATGTTCGTACAATCGGTCGACGGGTCGCACCGAAGTGCAGGAAGCTGGCAGTTGGTCAGGGCCGACAATTACACCTTGAGTTAGGGGCCGGCTGCCAAGCTAGAATAACCATAGGGCTTGAGCTTTGGGGTGCCATGGCATCACGCTTTGGTCAGTTGAAACGATACGCGATACTGGAAGAAAGAGACGCTCGGCACCATGGCCAGAGCACGGCGAATGCGGTGATCATCATCAAGCGCGATGACTGCTCCTTCGACAATCTGCCCTTCTTCAGCAAGGTCTTCTTTAACGAAGCCCATGTAGCGCAGAATTTGGCCGACTACCGCGTCGCTGGCCCGACCCTTCTTCAACTCGACAACCAGTAAGCGCTTGCGATCCTTGCTGATGGCTAAAATGTCGAGTGGGCCAGTGTCTGTGGGATATTGCTGGCCAACAATCTCGCCCTCATCAGTGAAGATATCGTAGTCGCGCCCGAGCTCGGTCTGGCTCCAGTTGGCCACCAAAAAGTCCTCAAGATGCTTTTCCATACCAAATGCGATGGGGTCCTCTACCAACCCCTCACTTGTCATCATGGGTGCGCTTGCTGGCGCGGGCATTCCGCCGATTAGCGCCTCTATCTCCAAAGCATATCCGGTGATATCTGAATATGTGCCGATGGATCCCGTAGACCCCTTGAGCGCGTCGCTCATTGCGGATCGATCGATGTAAACGTCGTGCCAGTTTACATTGCGACGGTGCGGCAGAATTTGTCCTTCTGCATACCAATACGCGCCTTCGATCTCACCCAGCCGATACCGACCTGTTCCATCGGGAGAAAGAATCACATCGCCGGGGCGCAATCCCTTCGACACTGTCCAAATTGCACCACACGCCAGTCCTGCCGCAACCCTGCTCCTGTCAGGATTATTTTCCAGAAAAACCTGAATGTAAGCCGCATTGAATGGCCGCCAGGTTTCGGGGAGTTTGCCGGTCAGGTCTTCTAGAATCCCGAAGTGCGTTCCGATAAATCCGCCAGAGAAGCATTCTGCGGCGTGAACGCTGCTGCGGCCCAGCATCACACGATAATAGCTTCTCATTTCAACGCGCCCCTCACCACGGCCCGGTCACCATCAGCGTCTTGGTCGGGCTGTAGAGGTTCATGAACAAAGTCCGGCCATCGGGCGAAAAGCACACGCCCGCCGGTTCGGTTTGCACGCGGATGCGCGCGAAGGGGAAGGCCTCGCCGACCGCGGTGATTATGCGCAGGTGGTTGTCGACCGGATCGACATATTGATCCTCACACACGAGCAGGTCGCCGTTCGGCATGATGGTGAGGTTGTCGCCGAAATTGAGCTGGTCGGTGGCGGCGGATTCGAAGTGGAGCGTCAGCCGGTCGGGGATGATGGCGGCCGACCGGGTGTTGCCGATCCGCAGCTTGAAAATCTGTCCCAGTCGCGCCGGGCCGCCGCTGGTGCTGGCGAAATAGAGTTCGTCACGCCCGAACCAGATGCCTTCGCCGCGCGCGAACTTGGCCGCGTCCATGGCCGCGCCGCGCGTGCGCAGATCATCATCAGGGGCCTCAGGGTTGTCGAGATCAACCCAGCGGACATCGAGCCGGGTGCCCTTCACCACGGCCGCACTGGCCCAGTTGCGGGTATCGGCGATGCCTTCGATCACCAGCGCCTGCAACCGCCCGCCGCGCGCCAATTGCCCCGGCACTGTGGGGACAAAGCGGTAGAGCAAACCAACTTCGCGGTCTTCGGTCAGATAGGCGTAACCGGTCAGCGGATCGATGGCGACGGCTTCATGATTGAACCGGCCCATGGCGCGCAGCGGCTCTGGTGTGACTGGCCCCGTCGCGTCGGCGGGGATTTCAAACAGCCAGCCATGGTCCTTGTCGCTGCCGCGCCCTGCCCTGGTCACATCCTCTTCGCAGGTCAGCCAGCTGCGCCACGGTGTTTGCCCGCCTGCGCAATTGCGGATGGTGCCGCCAAGACTGCGGAACTGGCGCAGCACCCGGCCGGTGGCAGGGTCGACATGCAACGTGGTGGTGCCGCCGGGCTGGGCCACGCCCTCCGCATTTTTGCCCCAGGCCGGGCGGGCCGCTGCATCGGGGCCATAGCCTGATGCGCTGCTATGCCGGGTGTGCAGTTCATGGTTGCGGACCAGAATGACGCTGCCATTGGGGCCGGAAAAACAGCCCATACCATCGGCGCGATCAGGCACGGTGTCGCCATCATCCATCCGGTCGCCGAGTTGCGAGACGATGCGATAAGCAAAGCCCGGCGGCAGATCGAGCAGGCCATTGGGGTCGGGGACCAGCGTGCCATAAGGCGAGCCCGTGGCCCCGGCGGCGCGCACATTTCCCAATGATGGCGCACAAGCGGCCAGCCCACCAAAGGCCAGCGCCGCCGCACTGCGCGCGAAATCGCGTCGGTCGAGTATTGGGCTAGTGGCCATGGCGTTCATCCTTCACCGTCGACATTCCTATTGCGCGTTACCATAGGCAGATTTCGCGGCGATGACAGCCGGTTTCACGGCGTGTAGCGAGGTGCTGAAACCCGCAGAAAACTGCGCAAGTTCACAGTGAATTGCACAGTAAGATGACGGCGATGGATGTGCGGTGATTCCGGCCACGGATTGGGCGTGAGCGGTATGGCTGTAGAGCGGTTTCCTCATGGCCTGTGTGTGCCTGAAACGACGCGTGTAGGAAAGGATTGGCGCCGATTCCGTCCCCCTGAGGGGAAGATATTCGATTAGGTCGTTTCAGTGAGGCGCCGTGGTGGAGACTTACCCACGCCCGCCATGCTCGCTTTTGACCCAGCGGACGGTGCCGCTGCTGGAGCGCATGACGACGCTTTCGGTGGTCATCTTGCCATCGCGGCGGCGCTTAACCCCGTCGAGCAACGAGCCCGGCGTGACCCCGGTGGCGGCAAAGATGCAGTCGCCCTTGGCCAGTTCGGTCAAATCGTAGATCTTGTCGAGGTCGGTGATGCCCCAGCGGCGCGCGCGGGCGCGCTCATCCTCGTTGCGGAACACCAGCCGCCCCTTGAACTGGCCGCCGACACAGCGCAGCGCCGCGGCGGCCAGCACGCCCTCTGGCGCGCCGCCAGTGCCCATATAGATGTCGACGGTGGTGTCAGGGTCAGCCACCGCGATAACCCCCGCGACATCGCCATCGGGGATGAGCATGATGCCGCAGCCGATGGCGCGCAGCTCAGCAATCATCGCCTCATGCCGGGGGCGGTCGAGCACGCAGACGATGATGTCGCCCGCCGCGACGCCCTTGTCCGCGGCCACCGCTTCGACATTTTCGCGGACCGATTTATCGAGGTCGATCACCCCGTCCGTATAGCCGGGGCCGACCGCGATCTTTTCCATATAGACGTCGGGTGCGTTGAGCAGGTTGCCTTCCTCCGCCACGGCCAGCACCGCGAGCGCATTCGGTCCAGCTTTGGCAGTGATCGTCGTGCCTTCTAATGGGTCGAGCGCGATGTCGATCTTTGGCCCTTTACCGATCGCCGCCCCGACCTTTTCGCCGATATAGAGCATCGGCGCTTCGTCGCGCTCGCCCTCTCCGATCACCACGGTGCCGTCCATGTAAAGCGAATTGAGCGCCGCGCGCATCGCCTCTACCGCCGCTGCGTCCGCCGCTTTTTCATCGCCGCGCCCGATCAGTCTGGCCGCCGCAATCGCCGCCGCTTCGGTGACGCGGACCATTTCCAGCACCAGCAGCCGGTCGAGAGTTGAGCTTGCAGGGGCGGTCATGATGGCTATGCTCCGAAATTGAGGGGGCTTGAACGACCAAGCGCAATGGCGCGGGCGTTAGGCGAGGGGACGCGCTTTGTCGAGATTGACGCCGGGGATAGCTGCAATGATAGCGTTGCTATCATTGCCTTTGCCCGCATTCGCGCAGGTCGCGCCCGATCCGGTGGCAGAGGCCATCGCCAATGGCAACCGCCTGACGCAGCGCCGCACGGCCGCTGATTGCCGCCGCGAGGCCGCCGCTGCGGTGGCGCGGGGTGAACAGGACATCATCGTCTGTGCGTCGGTCAGCGACCAGGCGCTGCCCATCCCCGAAGTCTATGGCCCGGTGCCGGGCAGCACCGATGGCGCGGCGGTGGTGCCTGAGATGCCGTGCGGCCTATCGATGCAGTATCCCTGTTTTGAGGGGATTAACTTGCTGGCGGTCGTCGGCTTCCTGTCTGACAAGCTGCTCGACATCTTTAATCCCGACCGAGATATGGGGGCGGGTACACCGATTCCGGAGCGGTATCGCGGGGCGAATCGTTAGGGTTCGACGCTATTCAAAAATGCTGGTGTCGACCATCGGCCGGATGGCGCGGAACAGCCCAGCGGGCAGCAGCATGGCGATGAGGATGAGCAGTAGCTCCAGCGCCAGCCACCCAGCGGACAGGGCAGTGTCGTGCCAGGTAGTGCCGTCGGTCGCCCGCAGCACGGCAATTGCAACACCGATGAACACAGCAATGAGTACGAAGGCGATGATGTAAAGCGGCGCGATGACCGCCATGATCTTGGCCACATGCGGCCGGGTCATCCGCCACGACGCGGCCAGTCCAGCGAACGGATTGATGCTGCCCAGTGCCGCCATAGCTGGCCCGGCGAGGATGAACCGCGACAGCATCCAGAACAGGATCAGCAGCATGATAAGCTGGGTGATGATCAGCGTAGCGATATTATTCTGCGGGGCGAACATCCTCAATGGTGCGGTGGCGACCGTCGCCAGCACTGAGAACAGCACGAACATCCCCACCATGACGAAGCAGGATAGCAGCGAGGCGACAAGCCCGGTCATGACTTCGCCCGCTACCTCATCCCGGGTTTCGACCAGCATCGCATTCCACGCGGCAAAGACGAACGCGCCAATCGCCCAAAAGGCGATCATGAACATCGAGACGATGGTGAACGGCGTTTCCGCCGAATACCAGCCATTGTTGAGCAGGAATGCGCCAAAGCCCCGCATCGACGACTGCGGAAAGATGAAGAATATCGCGTAGGGGATGAGCACCGCTGCTGCGAGATAGCTGATCACCGCCCGGCGTCGTTCGGCCAGCAAGGCTGATACCTCGCGCCACGCATCGCCCAGTCGCAGCACCGTTGTTCCGCTCATCATATTCCCCCGCGGCCAGCGCACACCGGCCAATTTTTGCATTCGTCGGATTGGTTGGTGAAGTTACAGCGCCAGAATTGGCATCCGCAATGGTCGCCCCAGCAAATTGGGCGAACCCGCGAGAATCGCCGTTGCCGCGTCGACTGCATGCGCGGTGCATTCATGCGTCACCATGACGATCAGCGCTGCGCCGTCCTGCGCGCCGCGCTGGATAAAGCTTTCGATCGACACCCCGGCATCGCGCATCGCGGTGGCGATTTCCGCCAGCACCCCGGTGCGGTCGGCGACGATCATCCTGAGATAATGGCGCCCGATCTGGGCATCGGGATCAGCCACCGGCATTGCTTCCAGCGTGTCGACAGGGGAGCCAAAGGTCGGCCCATATTCATCGCGCGCGACGTCGATGATGTCGGCGACGACGGCGGAGGCGGTCGGGCCATCGCCCGCGCCGGCGCCTTCAAAAAACAGCCGCCCGACAAAGTTACCCTCCGCGACGACGGCATTGAGCGAGCCAGGCACATAGGCCAGCGGGTGGTCGGCATGGACGAGGCACGGGTGGACGCGCTGGAACAGGCCAGCGTCGCTCTGTTCGGCCATCCCGATCAGGCGGACGCGATAGCCCAGGGTGCGCGCTTCGGCAATGTCGGCGGCGATGATATTGCGGATGCCCGTGGCGCTGACCGCCGCAAAATCGAGCCGCGCTGAAAAACACATGGCACCGAGAATGCTGAGCTTGTGCGCAGCATCCACCCCGTCAATGTCGAAACTGGGGTCGGCCTCGGCAAATCCCTTGGCCTGCGCTTCTGCTAGAACATCGGCAAAATCGCGGTTCTCACTCTCCATCTTGGTCAGGATGAAATTGCAGGTGCCGTTGAGGATGCCGTAAACGCGATTGATCCGGTTGGCCGACGCACCTTCGCGCAGCGCCTTGATAACCGGGATGCCGCCGGCGACCGCTGCCTCGAACTTTAGCGGAGTGTCAGTGCCATCGGCGACGCGGGCCAGTTCCATGCCGTGATGCGCGATCATCGCCTTGTTGGCGGTGACCAGTGCCTTGCCGCGTGCCAGCGTATTGCGAGCCAGGGTCAGCGCCGGGCCATCAGCGCCGCCGATCAGCTCAACCACCGCATCGACATCATCGAGCGCGGCGAGGTCGTCCATATCGTCTTCCCAGCGATAGGGCGTCATGTCGATGCCGCGATCCTTGTGGCGGTCGCGTGCGGAAACTGCGGTGACGATGATCGGGCGGCCAGCCCGCCGCGCAATCAGGTCGGCATTTTCGTTCAGCAGCCGCAGCACCCCGGTGCCGACGGTGCCGAGCCCGGCAATGGCGATCCGCAAGGGTGGTCGATCGGTGGCGAGCGGCGGCGCTGGCGGCATGATATTTCCCCGTTGTGCCTGAACCATCGAAGGTGCCCCGGCGCGTCGCCCCTATCGGCTCAGGCGCCGCCTGTCACGAGGGGAACGTTGAGCGCGCGGGGTCAGCGGGTGCTGGCGACCAGCGCGCCGCTCCCGCGAATGCACGCTCCAACCCGGCTGCGCACGAACGCATAGTCATCACTCGCGGTGGCAGCGTCGCTCGCGCTAGCATCGCTGAGCGCACTGCGCGGTAAGGTGCCGGGCAGGCCGCAAGCGAGGCGATAATGGCCGATGGTGCCGGGGCGCGGGGCGGCGGCGGCCTCATCAACAATCTCGCCAAAGGCCGCGGCCCAGGCGCGCTGTTGCCCGGGGCGGCGCAGGATGGACAGCGAAATTGGATTGCCGCTATTGGTGCTGAGGAAAATCTGTGTCTCGCCCTCGCCAGACACTGTGCCCGCGACATGGAACGCCTGACTGATCCCGGTAATCGCGGGCGGGACACTGCCGCGTGCCAATTCGCCCGCGATGCTGCGCGCATGCGCCTCAACCTGAGCGTCCCAGGGGATCATCGCCCGCGAACTGACCAGCACCAGCTGGGCCGCATTTGTTACCGGTCGGGCAAATAGCAGCACCCGTTGCCGCTGAATACGCGGGGCGCGGCCCTGGCCATCGCGCGGCAGGTCAACCAGCCACGCGACCCGGCGCGCCACTGGCTCGCGCCCATAGAGCGCGGCGATGACCTCACCCTCGACATAGAATCGCACGTCGCCGGCCGCGACTCCGGTGGCGCGGGCGGGCTCAACTTCGCGCACTCGGCGGATTCGTGCGTCGATAATGGTTGCAGCGGTAACCGCATGGTCGGCAACGTCGGCATAGCTGTAGGGCGATGGCGGCACGGCGGGCGCTGGCTGTGCGGCGGCGGGGGTGGTTGCGGCTACCATCAGCACTGCGCCGACTCGCCAAATCGCGCGGAAAACTCTGTTCATCACTATCACTCCAGCCGGGATTCGCACCACGGGTTTAGCCAAGCTGCCATTTACCTTCGATAAATGGTTTGCGCCATGCGGCGGGCCGCGATACGACTCCGAATCGACAGGGCAGGGTGAAAAGACCGGGGTGAGGGCAATCTCACGCGACTACCGGCATACACTGCTCATGGATGATTTGCTTTAGGTGAGGAGCGTCGTTCCTGAATGGCATATGGTGATTCTGTAGATCCAAAAAGCCGGGTGATCTCGATCGTATTGGTCGGGCTCATCACGTTTTTGCTTGGATGGTTGCTTATCAGCGGCTTGGCGATTGAAGTCGCCAAGAAGGTCGCTGAGGAATTAAACGTCATGGATGTGGAGGAGCCGCCGCCACCGGAGGAACCACCGCCACCGCCGCCGCCGGACAATAAGCTGCCGCCGCCGCCGCCCGTGGTGATCCCAAGATCGATCATCCCGCCGCAAAACTCGACCAACGTCATTCGTGACGCTGTGCGAGAAGCGCCGCCAGCACCGCCGACGCCGATTATCACGCCGCCAGCACCGCCGGCTCCGCCAGCTGCGCCGCCGACGCCTGATCGGTCACGTGCCGCTCGGCCACGCGGGAATCCGCAAAGCTGGGTGACCACTGATGACTATCCGTCATCGGCACAGCGTGAGGGCGTCGAAGGCACAACCGGGACCCGCATGACAATCGGCGCTGATGGACGAGTTCAGTCTTGTGATGTGACCGGATCGAGCGGCAACACCGCGCTGGACAATGCGGCCTGCACCAATCTCAGGCGGCGTGCCCGTTACGAGCCGGCGCTGGACCGTGATGGCAACCCGACCACAGCAACTGTGACGCGTAACGTGCGCTGGCAGCTGCCAGAAGATTAAGCTGAACCATCGGACGGTCGGGGTCAGGGGCCCCGGCCGATCCGCCAATGACCAAAATTTCTGAGAGGGAAGAAACCAATGATCAATCTCATCGCAAGTGCTGCTGCTACTGCGGGTGCGCCAGCAACTGCCGGTAACTACGGCTTTCTCGCCGCGCTGGAAGAAGGCGGTCCGGTTACCTGGGCAACGTTCACCATCCTCGTGTTCATGTTTGTCGGCTCGCTCTACATCCTGTTCACCAAGCTGTTTGAGCAGAATAAAGTGATGCGGCAGGGACGTGACGTGCAGACCGCGTTCTGGCGCGCGCCAACCCTGGCTGAAGGTGCAGCCAAGCTGGAACGCAACAGCGCTTTTCGTCAGGTTGTCGATGATGGCCTGCGCGCCCAGGCTGACCACGTCAAACTGACTGACCCGGTTGAAGCGCATGACTGGATGCACGGCACCATGGAACGTGCGCAGAGCCACATTCTGTCAAAGCTCAGCGGCGGCCTGTCCTTCCTCGCCACCGTCGGTGCGACCGCGCCGTTCATCGGCCTGTTCGGCACCGTCTGGGGCATTTTGAACGCGCTGATCAAGATTGCACAGTCGGGCGATCCATCGATCACCGTCGTCGCCGGCCCGGTCGGTGAAGCGCTGATCATGACCGCCATCGGCCTCGTCGTCGCGGTGCCAGCGGTGCTCGCCTATAACTGGCTCCAGGCTCGTAACAAGATGATCGCGCGTGAGCTGTCGACCTTCTCGAACGATGTGCTCGGGCATATCATGTCGAACGGCCAGGTTCGCCCGGTCGTTGCTGCTGCTGCCCCGGCCCGCGCCGCTGTGGCTCCTGCAAAGGCGTAACGTCCGCGCTGTGGGGCCGGGGGAGGCCAGAGGCGGCAACGCCTCTCGCACCCGGCCAGCGCAGCCATCCGTTACGGCGCCGCATCAAGGCGAACCGTGACGCGAAGTTCGAAGAACAGGATGCTAGACTATGGCAATGAGCATGGGAGACGGGGGCGAAGATACCCCTATGTCGGAAATCAACACCACGCCGCTGGTCGACGTGATGCTGGTGCTGCTGATCATCTTCCTCATCACCATCCCGGTGGCGTTGAAGACGGTTGAAATGACGCTGCCCGATGTGGTGTTTGAACCAACATCGACCAAGGCGGAAAATGTGCAGCTGAACATTCGCGGCAATGCGGCCGGCGGATGTGAAGTTTATTGGGGCAATACGCCGGTGAACTCGACCGAATTGCTGGAGCGTGGCCAGAACACGCTGGAGCAGTTGCTTGAGGATATTGGCGGGGTCGAGAATATCACCGAGGAAAACTTCCCCGAGGTGCACATTCGCGGTGACATCAATACACCCTATCGGTGCATTGGCGGGGCCATCTACACGATGCAATTCGCTGGTTTCCAGAAGATCGGGTTCATCTCTGAACCGGCTCCTGGGTCCGCCGTCGTCGGTCGGCTTTAACGCCGTCCGGCTGAGATAAGAAAGGAAAGCCATATGGCTATGTCCATGGGTGGCGGCGGCGAAGATAAACCGCTGGGCGAAATGAACACCACGCCGTTGATCGACGTCATGCTGGTGTTGCTGATCATGTTTATCATCACGCTGCCGATTCAGACGCACGCGGTGAAGATCGATCTGCCGACGCCACCGGATAATCCGCTGGATATGCCGGACCCGGTCCAGAATAAGGTGTTCATCGCCGATAATGGCGCGGTACTGTGGAACGGCGCGCCGGTTGACCTGGTGACGCTGGCGGCGAGGCTTGAGGAAACCAAGGCGCTGCAACCGGCGCCTGAGCTCCAGTTTGAGCCGCATCCCAATGCGCGCTACATCGTCGTCGACCAAGTGCTGGCGGTGATCAAGCGCAGCGGCGTCGGTAATCTCGGCTTTGTCGGGAATGAACGCTACGCGCGCGAATTCTGACGCTATCTAAAACTCGCTGGCGTCGACTGGCCGAACGAGGGGCTGCGAGACAATCGCGGCCCCTTTCGCTTTATAAGGCGGCACGCTAGGCCGCTGTCTATCACCCTAGCGCGCACAAGGATCGCCGCATGAAAATCGCAATGATCGGCACTGGCTATGTCGGCCTTGTCTCGGGCACCTGCTTCGCCGATTTCGGTCATGATGTCGTGTGCGTGGACAAGGACCAGGCCAAGATCGACGCGTTGCTCGCCGGGCGGATGCCGATTTTCGAGCCTGGCCTCGACGCGCTGGTCGCCACCAACGTCGCCGCCGGGCGGCTGAGTTTCACCACCAGCCTGGCTGAGGGCATCGCCGGGGCCGACGCGGTGTTCATCGCCGTCGGCACGCCATCCCGACGCGGTGATGGCCATGCCGATCTCAGCTACGTCTATGCCGCCGCCGCCGAAATTGGCGGGGCGCT
>JANOPV010000353.1:0-1712 GCA_031422035.1 Sphingomonas sp.
CCCTTGGACAGGAACCGCTGATATGGGCGGCACCGGTGTCATCGACCGCTTCCTGGAGGTCTTCACCCGCTATATCGATAGCGGCTTTGGCCTGCTTCAGGGCGAGGTTGCCTTCATCGCAACCACGCTCATCGTGATCGACGTGACGCTGGCTGCGCTCTTCTGGAGCATGGGCGAAGGCGATGACATCATCGCACGGCTCATCAAGAAAACTCTGTTCGTTGGGGCCTTCGCCTATATCATCGGTAACTGGAATGGTCTTGCCCGGATCATTTTCGAGAGCTTTGCCGGGCTTGGCCTCAAAGCCAGCGGGACGGCATTCACCACCGCCGAACTGCTGCAGCCCGGAAGGGTCGCTCAGGTCGGATTGGATGCCGGACGGCCGATCCTTGAGTCCATTGCTGGGTTGATGGGTTATGTCAGCTTCTTCGAAAATTTCATCCAGATTGTCGTGCTGCTGTTCGCATGGGTCATCGTCCTGCTCGCCTTCTTCGTATTGGCGATCCAGCTGTTCATCACACTGATAGAGTTCAAGTTGACGACGCTCTGTGGCTTCGTGCTGATTCCGTTCGGCCTGTTCGGCAAAACCGCGTTCATGGCAGAGCGCGTCCTCGGCAATGTCGTCTCATCGGGCATCAAGGTGCTGGTGCTTGCTGTTATCATCGGCATCGGCTCGACGCTGTTTGCGGAATTTACCGCCGCGATCGGCAGTGCCGAACCCACCATCGAAGACGCGATGACGATTGTTCTCGCTGCGCTCGCTATGCTTGGCCTCGGCATCTTTGGTCCCGGTATCGCCAGCGGCATTGTCTCTGGTGGGCCGCAACTGGGTGCAGGCGCTGCCGCTGGAACGGCGCTGGCTGCTGGCGGCCTTGCTGCAGGCGGGATCGCTGGCGCTAAATTGGCCGCTGGCGCTGCAACCAGTGCCGCTTCTGGCATTGCCCATGGCAGCGCAAAAGCCGCGGGCGGCGGTACGATGGCTTATGCCCTCGGCTCAGCCGGAAAGAGCGGAGCATCAAGCGTCGCTTCGGGCATCGGTGCGGTAGGACAGGCCGCAGCAGGCGTTGCGACATCTCCTTTACGCAAAGCCGCTGACTCTATGAAGTCGAGCTTCAAGGTCGGCGCACGCGGCGCAATCACAGCAACCGGCGGCACGATAACGGGCGGTGCTCCCGCACCTTCCGAACCAGACGCAAGTTCGGGCACAGCCCAGCCCGCTTGGGCCAAAGCCATGAAGAACCGCCAAACCCTCTCCCACGGCGCGACCGTTGCCGCCCACACATTGCGCTCCGGCGACGGTGGCGGCGCTGGTTCGTCGGTCGATGTTACCGAAAAGGAATAGCCCTATGTTTAACCGATCATCCATCCGTTACGGGCGGACGCCCGAACCCGAAACGCCCTATCAACGCGCCGCTCAAGTCTGGGATGACCGCATTGGTTCGGCGCGGGTGCAGGCCAAAAATTGGCGGCTTGCCTTCTTTGGCACGCTTGCCCTGTCGAGCGGGCTGACCGCAGGCATCATCTGGCAAGGCGCGCGCGGCACGATTGTGCCCTGGGTGGTGCAGGTCGACAAATTTGGCGAAGCCCAAGCCGTCGCGCCTGCCGACGCCGGCTATAATCCGACCGATCCGCAGATCGCCTTCCACCTTGCCCGCTTCATCGAGCAGGTTCGCAGCATTCCGGCTGACCCGATCATCGTGCGCGAGAATTGG
>JANOPV010000354.1:0-6541 GCA_031422035.1 Sphingomonas sp.
GATCGCGGCCGGCGCTTCGGTCAGATGTTCGACGACATCGCGCTCTTCATCGCGCGTCATCTTGCCCTTTACCACCGCCAGATGCGCGGCAAGTGCAGCGAGGACGGCGAGCTGGCACGAAAAGGCTTTGGTCGAGGCAACGCCGATTTCCGGTCCGGCATGTGTGGGCAGCAACAGGTCCGCCTCACGCGCCATCGAACTGGTCGGCACATTGACCACGACCGCGATCTTCTGCCCCGCCGCTTTGGCATGGCGCAGCGCGGCCAGCGTGTCCGCCGTCTCGCCCGACTGGCTGATAAACAAGGCAAGCCCGCCAGCCTCCAGCACTGGGTCGCGATAGCGAAACTCGCTCGCAAAATCCAGATCGACCGGCACGCGGGCGAAGGTCTCGAACCAATATTTGGCGACCATGCCAGCATAGAAACTGGTGCCGCACGCCACGATGGTGATGCGGTTGATCGCCGACAGGTCAAAATCCATCTGCGGCAGGGCGACCTGCTGCTCCAGCGGGCGGATGTAGCTTTGCAGGGTTTGCGCCACCACGGTTGGCTGCTCAAAGATTTCCTTGAGCATATAGTGGCGGTAATTGCCCTTCTCGATCGCCACCGCCGAGACACCGGAGGTGGTGATTTCGCGGGTGACAGGGTTGTTATCCTTGTCGAATATCTCCGCGCCGTCGCGGGTGATAATCACCCAGTCGCCCTCGTCGAGATAGGCGATCTGCTGCGTCAGCGGCGCCAGCGCCAGCGCGTCTGAACCGAGATAGGTTTCGCCCTCCCCATAACCCACGACCAGCGGCGACCCCAGCCGCGCGCCGATCAGGAAATCAGGGTGCGCGCGGAACGCGATGGCCAGCGCGAACGCCCCGCGCAACGTCGGCAGCACGGCCTTAACCGCGTCCGCCGGAGACAACCCAGCCTCGACCTGCTCGCTCACCAGATGCGCGACCACCTCAGTATCGGTCTCGCTCTCAAACGTCCGCCCGCGCGATGTCAGGGCATCGCGCAGCTGTTTGAAATTCTCGATAATGCCATTGTGCACCAGCGCGACTTCACCGGTCGCGTGCGGGTGCGCATTGCTGGTTGTGGGCGCGCCGTGCGTCGCCCAGCGCGTGTGGCCAATTCCGGTTTTACCACAGGCAAAGTCTTCCTCCAGCACCGCGACTAGATTGCCCAGTTTTCCTTGGGCACGGCGTCTGATCAAATACCCATTGCCGTCGCTATCGCGATCAACTGTGCAGACGCCCGCGCTATCATAGCCCCGATATTCCATGCGCTTCAGGCCATCAACGAGCCGGTCGGCGACCTGCTCCTTTCCAACAATTCCTATGATTCCGCACATATATATAGCTTTCTAGGAGAGCGTGTAAGGGACACGGATACCTGGCATTTCGACAGGGAAATCCTTAGTATTTCGGGTGATCAGAATGGCTCCGTTTACTTGCGCGGTTGCGAGAATATAGGCGTCCATCAACTTCATCTTTGTCCGATGCCGGATATCAGCAGCAGCCGCAGAAATTCTCGGATCTATCTCAACGACTTCGAACGCCGATATAACTTGCTGCACCGCATCTCGATCTTCAAGCTGTTCGCCCGCCAGCACTTCGGTCCAGACGATCCGACTGATCCGATGGCGTCTATAGCGAAGCAACTCAGCCTTGGCCTTGGGTTGCCGGTTCAACCAGTCGATGACGATGTTGGAATCAAAGAAGGGATCGGACAAGGATCACAGCTCTTCATAGGGCGTGCGATCCTCACGCGACGCGCGTTGATACTCGAGCGGATCACCGACATCCACTCGCCCAACCCAATAGCCATAGCCGCGTTCAATCCAGTCCTGATTGTCGGAATTGTGAACCAGATACAGCTTCACGGCATCACGGATGGCCGCAGCCCGCGAGCTCTTCTTCTTGCTTGCCAGCGCGTCCAAATCTCTGACATCGTCATCAGGTATCTCGGTCAGGATTCTCATGCTTCGGCCTCCAGCTTTGCGGCAAACCAGCGGATGATTATGCTCAAAATGGCACCGCGCGACTTGCCCTGCTCGGCGGCGAGCTGGTCGAGCCATTTGATGTCGTCATCAGGCAGATCGGCGAGGATGCGAGTCATTGATATACTGATATCATATCATGATATCATGTCAAGATGATAGCAGCGAGCTGGAGCGCGAAGCCAACGCAGATAAACCCTAAGCCAGCCGCTGTAAGCCACACCGACCGACCTGCATTCAACCGATCAGAATCAACGCCAGAGAGGGTTATCTCTGCTAACACTTTCACATCTTTTGAGAGTTCTAGGACGTCGGAATAGGCCTCAGCAAAACTGTCTCTTGCAGCTTCGTGATCGAAGCTTCCGTTGATCGGTACCCTGCGACCTTCGTCTTCATCTCCTTGTCGCCAATCGGCCCGCTTGAAGACATCATCAAACCATCCGTCGACATAACCATTTTTTTCTATGATTTCTTTGATCGTAGCCATCCGTGAGGAAGCCTCCTGACGAAGGCGATTTTGAAGAAGCCAGAGATCAACGCCAAGAACTAGGACTCCAAGTAAGTCCAGCCCTAGTCCAAGCACTGAGAGAAATTGCGGACAGGTCACTTCCCCTTCTTCGCCTTCATCGCCGCGTGGAACCGCGTCGCCCAGCCCGTCTTCGGTTCCTGCACTGGCCGCACTAGGCACAGATCACCCTCACCCACATCCTTCGTCACCGCGCTCCCTGCTCCGACAATCGCGTTCGCGCCGATGGTCACCGGGGCGACCAGCGCGCTGTTGCTGCCAATAAACGCCCCCTCCCCGATCACGGTCTGATATTTGAAATAGCCGTCATAGTTGCAGGTGATGGTGCCTGCGCCGATGTTCGCGCGTGCGCCCACATCCGCGTCGCCGATGTAGCTCAGGTGGTTGGCCTTTGCGCCTTCGCCCAGCCGCGCCTTTTTCACTTCGACGAAATTGCCGACTTTGGCCTTTTTCTCCAGCACCGTGCCGGGGCGGAGGCGGGCGTAGGGGCCGACTTCGCACAACTCGCCAATGGTGGCGCCCTCGATATGGCTGAACGCGCGGATGGTTGCGCCGGTCGCCACGCTGACCCCCGGCCCGAACCAGACATTGGGTTCCACGGTCACATCGCGGGCAATCGCGGTATCATGACTGAACCACACGGTTTCCGGCGCGATCAGGGTGACACCATCGGCCATCGCCTGCGCCCGCCGCCGGTCCTGCCACACGGCCTCCAGCGCGGCGAGTTCGGCGCGGGCGTTGACGCCGGCAACTTCGACCGCGTCCTCGACCTCGATCACCGCGCTCGCCTGTCCGGGCAACATCACGATGTCGGGCAGATAATATTCGCCCGCTACATTGTCGTTGCCGATGCTGTCGAGCAGCACGAACAGGTCGGATGAGCGCACCGCCATCAGACCGCTGTTACACAGGTCAACGCTGCGCTCGGCGGCGCTGGCGTCCTTAAACTCGACCATCTTGGCAATGGTGCCGTCATTGCCCGCGATGATGCGGCCATAGGCACCGGGATCATCAGGGCGGAAACCGAGGACGACGGCGCGCGGTTCGATGCCAAAATTCAGCCGCTCGATCATCCGGCTGAGCGTGGCGGCGCTGACCAGCGGCACATCGCCATAGAGGATCAGCACATCGCCCGCGAAACCGGCCAGTGCGTCCTTCGCCTGCGCGACCGCATGGCCGGTGCCGAGCTGCTCGTGTTGCCAGGCGATGGCCACGCTTGATTCATCTGGGCGCCCCTTAACCGAGGCCTCCACCTGTTCGCCATTCGCGCCGACGACCACGACCGTCCGTTCAACGCCCATTCCGGCCACGCTGTCGAGCAAATGGTGCAGCATCGGCTTACCCGCCAGCGGGTGCAGCACCTTGTGCAGGTCGGATTTCATCCGCGTGCCCGATCCAGCGGCAAGGATGACGGCGGCAAGTGGGCGGCGGTTGGTGTGGTTGGTCATGCATGGTCCTCACTATCGTCCGCCGCCTTTGCCACCAAAAGGTTGCAGTTTCCAGAAGCGGTGGGCAGGGGCGGAGGGATGCATGACACATCCTTCCGCTTTTCGATCGTCGGCTTTGACCTGGATGGCACGCTGGTCGACACGTCGGGCGACCTGACCGCGGCGGTCAACCACGTGCTGGCCGATGCCGGGCGACCGCTGCTAACGCAAGAAGCCGTCAAACAGCATATTGGCGGCGGCGCAAAGCTGATGCTGCAACACGGGCTTGAGGCAACCGGCGGCATAGCGGCAGACGACTTCAAGCCGCTCTACCGCCAGATGCTGAGCTATTATGAGGCAAATGTGTCGGTGCATTCGCGGCCATTCCCCGGAGCGCTAGCGGTGCTCGACCAACTTGACGCCATGGGTGTGCGTTACGGCGTTGTGACGAACAAGTTTGAAAGCCTCGCGGTCAAGCTGTTGACCGACCTTGACCTTGCGCACCGCATGGGCTGCATCCTGGGCGCGGATACCCTGGGCAAAGAAAACGCCAAGCCATCAGGTGCCCCGATTTTCGAGATGATCAATCGCTGCGGCGGCGGCCGGGCCGCCTATATCGGCGATTCCATCTATGACATCATGGCAGCGAAAAACGCCGGGGTGCCCAGCATCGCCTGCAGCTTCGGCTTTTTGCACGGCCCGGTCGAGGATCTAGGGGCCAGCGCAACCATCGACCATTTCGACGAGCTCATCCCGACGCTACGCACGCTTAGCTAACGCCGCGCCTTTGCCCACAAATGCCGCGCCAGTAACAGCGGCGGCATCCTGATCCAGTGCGAGCGGATATAAAAGGCGAGGCGCGTCATCGGGCGGATCTCACGGCCCCAATTGTCGCGAGCGGTGAGGCGGCGGCGATACCATTTATCCTGCCGGTGCCAATGGTCATGTTGGGCGGGGATGGCCGTGCCAAACAGGTCTGCCGCCAAGCGCAGGGCTCGGTGCACCGCGGGCCACAACTGGTGGTGGTGGGCTCGCGCCGCCAATCCGTCCCAGTTGGTCACCTCACTGAGCAGACAGTGCATATCCCACAAATTACGCAGCCCCCCGGCGAGATCACCGTCGGCCAACAGGTGCGCGGCGCAATGGATGATCCGGTCATCAGGGGACAATATGTGATACCCTGAGTCGAGTTCGACGGCGTCCGCCACCATCGCGCCCGCATCCGGCGTGGCCCGGTGCGTCAGTGGCAAAATCGTGTGATGCACATCGATCATCGCCTCACGCTCGCGGTGGATCAACGGGGGGAGCTCGTGCATCCAGCGGCGATAATAGGCGTCGTCATAGGGGTCAGGCTTCAGCCACTGCCAGCCGGCGGCGAGCAGCGCGGCTTCGGCCTCATCAAGTCGGTCGCGCGGCACGAGGATGTCGAGATCGCCGATCTGACGCCCAATGCCCGCCTCAAGCGCGGCGGCCATATAGGCGGTGCCCTTGAGCAAGATTGGCGCAATGCCAAGCGGGGCCAGCGCCGTGCGTGCCCGGTCCGCTTCCCACAGCGCCTTGGTCTGCGCGACGGCGGTGGCGGCCCGCTGGGCGGCGAGCAGCGCGGCCGTAGTGGGGGGCAAGTCGAGGCCGTGCGCCTTTGCCGCCAGTGTCCCGAACAATGCCTCAGCCTTGGCGACCGAAATCAACGCGGTCCAACGCGAGGCGTCGAGCACGGCAAGTGTCGCCGGGTCGCGCAGCGCGGCGATCAGGGAGGCAATGCCAGTCAAAAGCCTGCCTCCGCGCTGAGCATCTCCACGATCTCCAGCCCCTCCGCCGACGACCCATAGCCAATAGCAACTGCGGGGACATTTCGGACAAGCTCCGTGAGACAGCGGAACGCGCGCTCGCCCAAGAGCACATAATTGGTCGACGATTCCGTCAAGCGAACAAAGGCCTCTGACGGCGGCATCGCGCGCAATCCCGGTGGGCCGCCAAAGGTCGGGAACAGGATCAGCGCCGGACGCGCTGGCACATCCATCGCGGCGATTGCGGCGGCCGGCGGGACCAGGTGGCGGATGTCACCCTTTGGTGTGGCTGCCAGCAGTGGTCCGAACCGGTCCAACGGCACCCGCGCCTCCATTTCAGCGATGGCTTCATTTTTCAGACTGACAAGGCGCGGAAAAGCATGGGCAGCGCCGCCGTCAGGATCGAGCATGGTGAATTCGTCGCCCATGAACCGCCAGCCGCTCTCTCCCAACAGCGCCGCCAGTGTCGATTTGCCCGACCCTGAGGTGCCGACCATGAGCACCGCCTGACCGCAGCGCTCGACCGCGCTGGCATGGAGCAGAATATGCTGCCGCCAGCCCAAGGCAACTTGCAGGTTCATCCCCATTTCCGCCGCCAATAACGCTTGGTCAAGCGGCAGCGGCAGCGCCTCCGGCAGTTCGTGATCGCCGCCGATATGGACAGCGGGCCGGAGCCAGCGCCGCAACAGGTTGTGTGATTCCAGCCGCACTGTCGCCGTCGCGATCCCGTCCAGCGGCTTGGGATAATCAGCGTAAAGCTGCTCAAGCTGAGCAATCGGCACGCGCCAGTCGGACCCGATGCGAAATCCAAC
>JANOPV010000355.1:0-2301 GCA_031422035.1 Sphingomonas sp.
TCGAGCTCGCCCGCGCCGGGCTGTCGGTGCTGGTCGTCGAAGGGGCCGAGACGATCGGCGGCGGGGCGCGGTCGGCGGCGCTGACGCTCCCCGGCTTCACCCACGACGTGTGTTCGGCCGTGTACCCGATGGCGGCGGCGAGCCCGTACCTGCGCACCCTCCCGCTCGACCGCTTCGGCCTGGAATGGCTCCACCCGCCGGCGCCGTTCGCCCACCCGCTCGACGGCGGCACCGCGGCCGTGTTCCGCCGCTCCGTCGAGGAGACCGCCGCCGGCCTGGGTGAAGATGCGGACGCCTACCGCCGCCTGATCGGGCCGCTGTTTGCGCTCAAGATTGAAATGCTGTCGGGCTACCGTGCGCCGCTGGTGCGTTTTGCCTGGCATTTCACCAGCTTGTTGATGGTCGCCACGGCCTGTGTGGTCGTATGGCCGGGGGCACCGGTTCCGCTGATCCAGATCACCGGCGTGATCTGGCTGGTTGCGGGCATTGGCGATGCCATCCTGACGCGCGGCGCGCACATCGGCTGGGGCCCGCTGACAACGGCGGGCGCGCTCGCCCTCATCGGGACGGTAGTTTAGCAAAAAGGTGACGTAACGATCATGACCATCGACGGCATATTCGGAATCCTCGGCATCATCGCGATGTTGCTCGCAACTGGCACCCTCTTGGGTCTGCTGGATAGCCGAAATTTCGCCCCGCGCTGGCTTCTCGCGGCGGGCGCACTGCTGCTGGTCAATGACGCTATGCTGACCCGATTCTACGGCGTGGCCCCCGACCTTGCAGCATCAAGCGACTGGAACTGGATGGGAAAGGTCGCCGCGTTGGCGGTCACGCTGGCCATCGCCGCGCACCCGGCCATCGGCTGGCGGCGCTGCGGCATCACGCTCGCCCAATCGCCAGAGGGTCGGCCACTGACCTATGGCGTGGCAGCGCTGGTCGTCGCCGCCTTCGTCGCTCTGGCGCTGTCGCTGCCGAATGAAAGCCCCGATGGAGACTCGCTGGCGTTCCAGTTGACGATGCCCGGGCTTGAAGAGGAAGCCTTTTATCGCGGCCTTTTGCTGCTCATGCTGAATGAAGCTTTGCGGGGGCGGGCTAGGATGCTCGGCATTACCGTCGGTTGGGGTGCCTTGCTGTCCACCATTTTGTTCGGACTGGCGCACGCGTTCAGCTATGGCGACGGGGCCTTTTCGTTCGACGCGATGACGATGGCGATGACGGCAGGCCCTGCCTTCATCCTGCTATGGTTCCGTGAGCGCACCGGCAGTATTGTGCTCCCGGTGCTCCTCCACAACTTCGCGAACTTTGCGCCAATGATCCTCTGAGCGCGCCCTAACGCGCCAAATAATCATCCAGCGTCGCGTGGAAATGCCGGATCCGGCTTTCCTGATACCGCGCCAGCGTTACGCCCGGCTTGCGTGAGGTTTTCAGCCCCTTCTGGATCCGCCGCAGATTGTCGGTGTCCTGATCGGCGACCCACGCCGCTGAGCCCAGTTCCGGCGCATCAACCCATGGCTGATCCGGCCCCAGCATCCGCATTTGTGCTGGCGGCGGGTGCGATCCGTCGGGGGCTTTCGCAAACAGGAACATGATTTCCATGATGTGGCTGTCGGGATCATTGCCGTTCGGGCGGAAGCGGTAAACGATGGGCAGCGCCTGCCCGCCCCATGGCACCATATTGGGGAACAGCAGATATTCGATCAGGTCGAGCGATTCCGCGTCGGACAGCTGCGTCATGTCGGTGCCCGATGATCGCCCGATTTTTTCGCGCGCCCGCTCCGCCAGTTTCGCCCGCGCGGTTTCCCCCGGCCCGACCTCAATCGGGCGACCCGCATAAAAAGGCGCATCGCGGCGCAAATCGGCAATCGTTGTTTCCGGCGCAACGCCTTTCACCTGCGGCGATGGCACGCCCTGTACGCTGAGCATCCGGGAGACGTGCCGCACCTCCGGCCACACATCATATTGGGTGTTGCTGTCGCCATAATAGGTGACGACCTGCGGGTGGGCGATGGGGACATGGTAGGCCTCGATGAACGCCTCCATCCCCAGTTTCCAGTTGCACGGCATGATTTTTGCCACATGTGCTGCCTTATAGCGGTCCTCGAGCCTGAACGCCGCGAAATGTTCAGGCAGATTTTCGAGGTAGCTGGCGAATGGCTCGCAATCGGCATCGAAATTGACGAACACGAACCCGCCCCACTGCCCGACCTGCGCCTCGGGCAGGCACATTTTCGCTTTGTCGACATGGGGAAAATCCCAACTGCCGGGGATCAGCTTCAACGTCCCGTCGAGGTTCCAGGTCCA
>JANOPV010000356.1:0-1997 GCA_031422035.1 Sphingomonas sp.
TCGCGGCAAATTCCGGCTATGCAGGCCGCATGGTGCCCAATCCGCGCCCAAGCGGTCGGCTGTCGCGGCGGCGGTAGCGGCTGGGGGATCGTGGCTGGGCGGGGCAGTTTGCTCCGCCGCGACAAAGTATGATGTCACCCCCGACTGGGTCGGCAGTCTATGCCGTGACGCTTTGGATTTTGGATCCCAGGTCAAGCGGAGGATGACAATATATGGGGGGCGCCCGCCTCCCCCCACCCCTATCAGTTCAGAAAATACTCCACCGTCGTCACCACCCGCACCCGCTTATCGGGCGTGTCGGAGACGCCATAGCCTTCGCTGGCACCGTCCCGCGCGGTGATCTCGAAATAGCCCTGCGTCGCCGAACGGATGCGCCCGACGCCAGCGCCGCTATCCTCGGCAAATTGTTCGGCACTGCGCCGGGCGTCGCGGGTTGCCGCCGCGATCATCGCCGGTTTGATCGCGTTGAGGCCGGTGAAGGCAAACTGCATCGACGATCCTTCGGCCAGGCTTACCCCGCGTCGGACCAGCTCAAACTGTTGTGCCACCGCACGCTGCGCCCGGGCGATGTCAGTGGTGCGGAATTGCAGACGCTGCGACACCGTGAACTGCTCGACGCCATTATTGGTGAATTGGTTGACGCTGACCCCAGCGGGTACGACGGCAGTGGCGGGGAAACCCAGCTCGCGGAAATAGGCCTGGATGGCGCGGGTGTCGGCCTCACTATCGGCTTGGGCAGTGGCCAGATCACCGGCGTTGGCGGTATAGCTCAGCGTCCAGGTAGCAAGGTCGGCGCGGACGTCGCGCTCCGCCAGCCCGCGCACCGTCACCGCGCGCTCGGCATCCTTCATCCGCACCAGCCCTGATCCGGCAAACCAGCCGCCGCCCATGATGCCGATAGCGCCAATGGCGGTCGCGACCAGCAGCACGCGGTTACGATCATGCAGCCAACCCCACCGACCGGAGGCATTGCTCTGAATTTCTTCTGGCACGGCTGGTTTCCTTTCGCTGACGAATACCTATGTTGATGGTCAACATCGGTGATCCCAAAGCTGGGCGCACCCGGTTGAACGCACGATGAACCGTGTAATTATATCGATGAGTTGAGTATGACCCAGTTTCTCCATACCATGATCCGGGTGTCCGACCCTGAAGCCACCGTTGCTTTTTTCAAACTGATAGGCCTCGAAGAGGTGCGCCGCTTCGATAGTGAGGCTGGCCGCTTCACCCTCATCTTCCTCGCCGCGCCGGGACAAGCTGGCATTGCCGAGGTGGAGCTGACCTATAACTGGCCACCCGCCGATGGCAGCGCCGCTGAGGCCTATGTGGGCGGCCGCAATTTTGGCCATCTCGCTTATCGGGTGGACGATATTTACCTGACCTGCCAACGGCTGATCGACGGCGGTGTCACCATCAACCGCCCGCCGCGCGACGGCCATATGGCGTTCGTCCGTTCGCCCGATGGCATTTCAATTGAACTCCTGCAGGACGGCCATCTGCCGCCGCAGGAACCCTGGGCGTCGATGCCCAATGTGGGGAGCTGGTAAGATGACGTTGGAAGTGGTGCGTATCCCGGTGCTCAGCGACAATTATGTGTGGCTGGCGCATGAACCCGAAAGCGGCGAAACGCTGGTGATTGATCCCGCCGTCGCCGCGCCGGTGCTGGCCGAAGCCGACGCGCGCGGCTGGCGCATTAGCCAGCTATGGAACACCCATTGGCACCCCGATCATGTCGGCGGCAATTTGGAGATCAAGGCGGCGACGGGCTGCACGATCACCGGCCCGGCAGCAGAGGCGGCGAAAATTCCAGGCATCGACCGCAGCGTGACTGATGGCGACACCCTCACCCTCGGCGCGCTAACCGCCACAGTCATGGACGTGCCCGCCCACACCGCTGGTCACAACGCCTATCATTTCGCTGAGGCCGACGCCTTGTTCATCGGTGACACCCTGTTCGCCATGGGCTGCGGCCGCCTGTTTGAAGGCACCCCGGCGCA
>JANOPV010000357.1:0-3683 GCA_031422035.1 Sphingomonas sp.
GTGATAGGCTTGCGCATCATCGCGCGTTCGTTGTCGAGCGCATTGGTGCGGCTGAGCACGGCAATGCGGCCAAGGTCCTCGCTCTGGGTGCCATAGCGCAGCATATGTGAGCGGGCATTCATCGCCATCTCCTGCGCGGGCACCATATAGCCCGAGGGCATCTTGAACTGGATGTCCCAGGGCGCGCGAGCGGGACTGGAATTTGCGCCGACCGACGCGGGCCAGAAACGCCTCTGCTGGGGCAACCGCTGGATCATACCGGTTGGCGAGCGCCAAATTGAGCCAGGCGAACAGCACTTCATTATTGCCGGTGCGCGACAGCCCCAGATCAGCATCGATGGCGCTGAGTTGCGCCGAAGTCCGCACGCGCGGAATGGTGTCCATGAACCGCAGCCGCTCCGCTGTCGTCCACGTCGCCCAGCTGGCGGGATCAGCGATGCCGGTGCGGCCATAACTCGCCACTGCGCGGTCAATATGCGCGAACGCTGCCGGGTCGGGCCGCGCAACATTGGCGGGCAGGCCGGGGGCGTAGATCCACTCTTCCAGCATCAGCCGTGCCTCCAGCCCCGCCTCACCGCGCACCAGATTGGCGCGCATGTCGGTCAGCAGCATGGCGGACGTCGCGGGCTGAAACGCGTGCCGGTCGAACCAGCTGCGCAGCCACGCGTCGAACCGCGCCCGCCCGACGATCCGCTCCATCGTGCGCAGGAACGTCGCGCCCTTGTCATAGATGATGCCACCCGCGCCGCCATCCGGCACATCCTCCCCGGGCGGCAGCCGCAACCGGGTGATATTGGACGTCGCCCCATGTTCGGCAATCGCCGCTTCCATATCGGCAAAGCTCAGCGCCTCCTCTTGCTGCGCGCGCCGAACACCATAGAGCGACTCCATGATCCGGTTCTCGAAATAGCTGGTGAAGCCTTCGTTGAGCCAACTGTCGGACCAGGTCGCGTTAGTCACGAGATTGCCCGACCAGCTGTGCGCCAGTTCATGCGCGACGAGGCCCACCAGACTGCGATCCCCCGCGATGAACGTCGGCGTAAGGAAGGTGAGGGTAGGATTTTCCATCCCGCCATAGGGAAAGCTCGGCGGCAGAACGACCATGTCATAACGGCCCCAGCGATACGGACCGTACAGCGCTTCGGCGGCGCTAATCATCCGCTCGGTATCGACCAGCTCAGCCGCTGCCGCGTCGATCATCGCCGGTTCGGTCCATACCCCGGAGCGCGGGCCCAGTTCGCGGAACACAATGTCGCCCGCAGCAATCGCGATCAGATAGGGCGCGACCGGGTTGTTCATCCGGAACCGAAAGGCGCGGCGACCCTCACCGGCAGGTTCGCCATCGGGCGTCAGCCGGTCGCCCGACATGACGACGGTCAGCGCCGCAGGTGCCGTGATGCGCGCTTCCCAAGTCTGGCGGATGCCGGGGCTGTCCTGCGTCGGGATCCAGGTGCGGTTCAGCGTTGGCTGGCCCTGGCTCAGCAAATAGGGGTGCTGTCCGCCTGCCGTCTGTTCCGGGGTCAGCCATTGCAGAGCAGCTGCACCGGGCGAAGAGCGGTACAGGATGCGAATTTGCCGCACGTCGCCAATAGTTACCGTGACTGGCGTTCCCTTGACTGGATCAGCTGCACCCTCAGCGTAAGGCAGGCCGCGACCATCAGGACCGATGATAGCGCGGATATCCAAGTTCTGGCTGTCGAGTATAATCGTCTGCGCGCCCGGCGCGGCAGCGATGTCGAGCGTTGCAAATCCGTCCACCAGACGGGCATCGAAATCCAGCGCCAGGTCGAGCGCCACATGCGTCACCCGCGCCACCTCGGGCTGGGCATAGCTATATGGGTCGCGCGCATCCTCGGTCGTCAGGATAGGCGCGATCATCCTTGTTGGATTCGCACCGTCCGGCGCGATCATGCGCTCGGGCATCTGGCTGCCGGTCGGCGCGCCATCGGTTGCGGCCATGCAGGCGGACAGACACAGGGCAGTGAGTATAACGAACAGGCGCACAGGCATCATCCTCTTGCGGGATCATCTATGCCATCGTCCTATCGCCAGTCGCCGCCCCCTGCAACGCGTGCGTCTGTCAATAGCGAAAGGCCGGGCACAGCGCGTCGCTGCCCCCGGCCTCTCAAATTTTGCACAGCGCCTTAGTCAAGCGTGCCTTAGTTAAACGTGTTCGGGTCCACCCCGCCGCCGCCAGCGTTCAACCACGCGACTGCATCCGGCTTAAACAGCATGAACACCGCATAGGCTTGCAGCGCCAGCGCGATCAGGCCCAGCACCATCGGCAATGTGCCCATGGCCATCATGGCGCTGAACGACATCAGCACCCCAATCAGTCCGAAAGCGAATAGCACCACCAAAATCCACTTGGCGATGTTGCTGGCGCGCCGGGTAATGAAATACCAGAGCAACAGCGGAATCGCGAGACCGATGACCATCGTTGACACCAGAAATCCGGTGCCGAGTCCGGCCGCCTGCACGCTCGGATCATTCAAAACCGCTGTCGCCTGGCTCCAGTTGAGCACATTGTTGATGAGTCCGATCACGAGCGCGCCGAGATAGAAGCGCTCAAAAGTGGTGATTGATGTTGGTCGCATGTCTGTCCTCCCTCTTTTTACGCTGCGGAACCTACGCCTTTGCCCCCCGGATGCAAGCCGCACGTCCCGCCGTGTAATCTGGGGATTGCGTCGGTGGGCGCTGCGGGTCCATGACGACACCATGCTGCGCTCGCTCGACCATCAGGACTTGGACTCCGCACCCGCGCCAATTCCCGCGCTGCACGATGGCCACGGGCGGCGGTTTGAATATCTGCGGCTGTCGCTCACCGATGTCTGCAATTTCCGCTGCGCCTATTGCTTGCCTGACGGCTATCGCAGCGACCGCGCTGCTCCCGCCAACCTCTCCCGCGCCGAAATTGGCCGCTTGGTCCGTGCCTTCGCGCAGCTCGGTCTGTGGAAGGTGCGGCTGACCGGGGGTGAGCCGACGCTGCGGGCAGAGTTTAGCGATATTGCGGCAGACATCGCCGCCATCCCCGGCATCCGCCATCTCGCCATGACCACTAACGGCTATCGTCTGCCGGAACGCGCGCAAAGCTATGCCGATGCCGGGGTGTCGGCGATCAACATCAGCATTGATACGCTGCGGCCTGAGCAATTTCGCGCTGTCACCGGCCATGATCGGCTGGGCGAAGTGCTGGCCGGGGTAGACGCAGCGCGGGTCGCCGGATTTGCGCATATCAAACTCAACGCCGTGCTGATGGCAGGCGTGAACGACCGCGAGATTGACGACTTCATCGCCTTCGTCGCCACCCGCGATCTGTCGCTGCGCTTTATCGAGCTGATGCGGACCAACGACACTGCCGCGCATTTTGATCGGCACCATCTGTCCGGTGCGGTGGTGATTGCCCGACTGGAGGCGCTGGGCTGGGCGCGGCTGCCCTATAAGGCGGGCGCTGGTCCCGCCATCGAATATGGGCATGCCGACGCGCGCGGGCGGATTGGCATCATCGCCCCTTATGCCCAGGATTTCTGCGCGACCTGCAACCGGCTGCGGGTATCGGCCACCGGCAAGCTGCATCTGTGTCTGTTTGGCGATGGCGGCATCGACTTGCGCCCGCTGTTGCAAGCCGACGACCAGCAAGCTGAACTCATCGACCGCATCACCGCGCTGACCGCGACCAAGGC
>JANOPV010000358.1:0-3664 GCA_031422035.1 Sphingomonas sp.
GCAGCACCAGCCCGCCCGGCGCGCACACCCGGTGGCATTCGCGCAGCACTTGCGGCAGCGCGCTACCCGACAATTCGTGCAGGAACATCGTCGTCTGCACCCAGTCAAAATGCCCGTCGGGATAGCGTGACAGGTCCTCGCCCGACATCTGAATGAAATGGATATTGCGCGCGCCCAACCCCCGCGCCCGCGCATGGCCATAGCGCAGGACCGGGGCGGCGGTATCAATGGCAATCACCTCAGCATCCGGAAAGCCCAGAGCCAGCGGCACCGCATTATGGCCGACGGTGCAGCCGATATCGAGTATCCGGCGCGGTGCCCAGCCGGGCCGGTTTTTCTGCGCCCACTCGACCAGCGCCTGCCCGCCGCCATCGTTCAGGCCGCCCAGCCCGCCGCCGGTCGTTGCGAAAATGCCCGCGTCATAATTCGCGCCCGCAGAAACATCGCCCGGCCGTTCCTGCCCGTGATAGCTGCCCGGCATGCAGTGAATGTCGACCGCGGTCTGATAAGGTGGCGGGCCGACAGTGTCGGACAATTCCAGCGTCGCCGCGCCCTCATTAAACTGCCGCGCCTGCGCATCGAGCATGTCGAGATTCTGGAGCACCAATTGCCGCCCGGCATGTTGCCGCATCTCCATCGAATTGCGTTTCAGCGCCGACCACATCCGGTGCCAGTCATTGCGGTTCATCGCGCTACGAATTTCGTGCCGATCAGCCGGATCGCGGCCATGTTCGGCCTGAAATGCCGGGAGCACGCGGCGTTCATAGGCAATCTTGTTCCCCGGCCCCAGCGTACCCGACAAATATTTGTTGAGATTGGCGAGGAAATTGAAACGCGCCGCATCATCATGGCCAATCGGCGGCGTCAGCGGATGCCGGGTCAGCGCGCCATAGGGCGGGGGGACGTCCTGTTTCATTGCTCGCGCTCCACAATCATATAATTCCCGCCCGGTCGAGCCGCTCGATCACCGCCGCCTGTGCCCGCGCAAAATAGTCACGGTCTGGCACCGCCGCAACGCCGCCCGTCATCGTGCCGTTCGCCCGATGCACATCCGCATCGGCATAGGTGGCGGCGAACAACGCCGTGCGCTGGCGCGACAGATAATTGGTCATTCCCGGCGTCCGGCGGCCCGCGCGCAACCCCGCAATGTCAATCTCGGCAAAGGCCGTAAACGTCTCGCCAGCACCCGATTGCGCCAGCACCCGTCCTTTATAATCCAGCACTTGGCTATTCCCATCCGCACTCGCCAGCGGCATCGACGACCCCGAAATCCCGGCAGTGTTGGCCGACACCACATAGGCCATATTCTCAAACGCCCGCGCGCGTTTGGCGATGTCCTTATGCGTTGGCAGCGGCGATCCAATCTCGCTGGAGGAATGGACGAAAATCTCGGCCCCGCGCAAGCCATGCGCCCGCGCAATTTCGGGATAGAGGATTTCCTCGGACGCAATCGCACTCAGATTACCGATGGCAGTGCGCGCCACCGGGAACACGCCGTCGAGGCCATAACGGTCGAGATAGGCGTCCCACACATCATGTGGGGAGGGGGCAAACATCGAGATCAACCGCCGATAGCGCAGCACAACGCCGCCGTCCGGCGCGACCACGAAACTGGTCTGAAAATAGAAATCCGGGAAATGCGGATCGCGTTCATAGGCATTGCCGGCGATAAACAGCCCCAGTCGCTCCGCTGCCGCACCCAGCGCCGCATATTCCGCCCCGTCCATGTCCCACGCGACCGACGCGGCATAGGCGGGAATGGTGACGCGCCCCGGGTAACTGGTGAACAGATATTCGGGCAGCACCGCTAGCTTCACCGGGTGCCCGCTATATTGCTGAATGAAGATTGCAGCACTGCGGATCGCCGCCTCCACATCACCGATATGCGCGATCATCCGTGCACTGGCATCGGCGCGGGCCAGCGCGGGATCGATAGTCCGCGCCGTCAGCTGCATCGCAACGGCGGCGTAGGTGGCGATGTCAGTCACTCAGTTTTCCGCTCTGCAAGTCTGCTACTCTTTTCGTCATGCCAGCGAAGGCTGGCATCAATCTCGTCGGTCGTGGCAAGCCGATGGTCGCGATAGACCCCGGCCTTCGCTCGCGTGACGGAGTTGAACCGATAGCACAAGCTCACAACCCCAGCGCGCCGGGATTCATCAACCGCTGCGGGTCGAGATGGTCTTTCACCGCCTCAATCAGCCCCCATGCCGCCGGATCACTGCGGTCTTTGAGCGGATAGGTCCGGCCAATCTGAAAATGCACCCCGCCGACGGTGCCGAACACGTCAATCACCCCCAGCCGCAACCGCTCAACGAGCGCGCGCGCCTCCGGATTGGCGGGCAGTTTCGGGAGCTTGGCAAAATGCGCGTCCTCGATAAAAAGCGCATGCACCGGCCATTGCTCATCGGGCCAATAGAAACAGGGCTCGATCAGGAACCCGGTCGCCCCTACAGCCAAGAACATGTAGCCGCAGCCAACGCCCAGCCGCTCCATATCCGCCGCGTTCGCTTCAAACAGCGCGGTCAGCGCGTCGATGGTCGTCAGCGCCTGGGAATGACGCACCACCCCGTGCACCGGGGCCCAGCGTTCGCCGCCCGGGCCGGCCATCGAATTGGGCGGCGGAAACGGATTGGCGCGCAGGATTTTGGGATGGTGTTTTCAATCACCCGGCCGCCATGCGCGCGGACAATCTCCTCAACCAGCGCCAGATCGGCGTCGACCCCGCTCTGATGCCGCCCTTCGCAGATCAGGTGGATGGAAAAGGCCGCATCGTCCAGGAAACTGCGCCCGGCGGCGACCACCTTCGCGCTTTCTTTCAACCCCTTCCAGAAGCCGCCTTGTGACTTCGCCATGGTCAGCAATGATTTTGCATCGCTGACCAGACTGTCGCGCTTCATCCGCTGGGCGGTCAGAAAGGGATCGAACCCGAACGCTTCGCTGGCCAGCCCGCGCCGGCCGATCTCGCTCATCGCCGCGCAATAATGCGCGGGCACGTCGAACGCATAGCTGCCATAAGCGAACGCCGGGCCATCATGGCGCAGCGGCAGGGTGATGTGCGCCTTTACGCCGAATGCACCAGCATCGCCGCCGAACAGGCCCGTCAGATCGGGGCCGAACGGGCGCAGGAAATCGGGGCCAGTGGTCAGGATGCTGCCGTCCGCCAGCACCACGTCCATCGCCAGCACTGACGGCGCAATCGTGCCATCGCGCGCGCCCCAGAACATGCCGTTCTGCGCCACCCCGCCGCCGACGCTCGCGTACATGCCCGACAATGTGCCCCATGAGGGCACCCGCAAACCCAGCGGATGCAGCGCCGCATACAGCGCCGCCCACGTGCACCCCGCCTCGACCGTCACGATCATGTCGGTCTGGTTGATCGACAGGATCGCCTGCATCCGCCCCATGTCGAGGATCAGCGCACCGGGGGCGTCCGCGACATAGCCCGAGGTGTAACTCATGCCCCCGCCGCGCGGCACGATGGCGATGCCATGTGCGGTGGCGGCGCGAACCCCGGCGGCTAGCTCATCAATGCAGGCGGGGCGGAAGACGGCGAGCGGCGCTGGCCCGGCGCTGAAAATATCCTGCGCGTAAAGTGCGCACGCAGCCGCATCAGTCAGGAGCGCCGCCGCAGGCACTGCGCTAGCAATGGCGCTCAGCGGATCAG
>JANOPV010000359.1:0-17573 GCA_031422035.1 Sphingomonas sp.
TGGTCCGCATCAAGCTTGGCACGCCGGTGCTGTTTCGCCAGCAGCGGCCCGGCAAGCATGGGCAGCCGTTCACGATGGTCAAGTTCCGCACCATGCTGGACGCCGCCGGCCCAGACGGCACGCTGTTGCCCGATGCAGAGCGGCTGACCGCCTTTGGCCGGTTCCTGCGCGCCACCAGCCTCGATGAGCTGCCCGGGCTGTGGAATGTGGTGACCGGCGACATGAGCCTGGTTGGCCCGCGGCCGCTGCTGATGGACTATCTGCCGCTCTATTCGCCCGAACAATCCCGCCGCCACGCCGTTGCGCCGGGGATTACCGGCTGGGCGCAGGTCAATGGCCGCAACGCGCTCAGCTGGTCGGAAAAATTTGCGCTCGACATCTGGTATGTCGATAACCGCTCCCTGTGGCTCGACATCCGCATCATCGCCCGGACCATCGGCAAGGTGGTGCGGCGTGACGGGATCAGCGCCGAGGGGGAGGCAACGATGACGCGCTTTACAGGAACCGAGCGATGACAAAGCTCATTGGGGTCTATGGGGCTGGCGGGTGCGGGCGCGGCATCATGCCGCTGGTGCGGGCAATGCCCTCAGCGGCGGGGGCGCGGCTGGTGTTCATCGACGATTCTTTGTCCGTGCGCGCCGTCAACGGCCACTCTGTCATCAGCTTTGCCGATTTCTGCGCCGATCCCGCGCTAGAAAAGGCGGTTGCGTTGGCGATTTCGACCGGCGCGGTCAGAGCGCAGCTGGCCGACCGATGCGCCGCTGCTGACATAGAGCTAATGGCAGTTAGGGCCGACAATGTGGTCCAGATGGATGATGTCGAATTGGGGGAGGGAGCGCTATTATCGCCCTTCGTGACGCTTACATCAAACATCCGGGTCGGACGCTGTTTTCAAGCCAATCTCTATTCGTGCATTGAACATGATGCGGTGATCGGAGATTTCGTAACATTTGGGCCGGGCGTGCGGTGCAACGGTAATGTCACCATCGGCGATTATGCCTATATTGGCTCCGGTGCGCTTATCCGCCAGGGCCTGACCATTGGGGCGGGCGCGACGGTCGGCATGGGCGCCGTGGTGACTAAGGATGTGGCACCGGGTGTAACCGTTGTTGGCAATCCGGCCAGGCCGCTGGAACATGGTGCGACGCTGGGCGTTTAAATCCCGTTCCAGCAGCGTTTGATCCCAATCTGCTTGAACGCAGGAGAATAGTAATCCGCTCTCTTATCGGTATTTACGGCGCTAGCGGCTTCGGGCGTGAGGTAATGGCCGGCGTTCGTGCACAGCGATGCACCAATGGGTCTCGTTACGTCTTTGTTGATGATGATGAGAATGTCCAAGCATCAGTTAACGGCATCGACGTGCTGGGCTGGAGTCAATTTCTGCAAGCTCCGGCGACATCGCGGACGGTGGCCATCGCCATCGCCAACTCGGCTGCTAGGGAGCGTCTCGCCGACCGCTGCGCCTTGCATCAGGTGCCGATGCACGACGTCCGGGCCGCCAATGTCTGGACCGGCGACGGCGTTACCATCGGCTCCGGCGCTATCCTCCAGCCGTTCGTCACCCTCACCGCCAACATCATCATCGGTCGCTGCTTCCATGCTAACATCTACAGCTATGTCGCGCATGATTGTGTGATTGGTGATTTCGTGACCTTCGCGCCCAGTGTGCACTGCAATGGCAATGTCCATATCCACGACCATGCCTATATCGGCACCGGGGCGATCCTCAGGCAGGGCACGCCGGACAAGCCGCTCACCATCGGTGCGGGTGCGATTGTCGGGATGGGCGCGGTGGTAACAAAGGATGTGCCGCCGGGCGTGACCGTGATAGGGAACCCGGCTCGTCCGCTGGAAAAATAATCGATGCTCAACACCGCCTTCGCCCCCTGGCCGTCCTTTTCTGAGGAAGAGGTCGCCGCCGTTGCCGCCGTCATGCGCTCCAACCGGGTCAATTACTGGACGGGGCAGGAATGCCGGGCGTTTGAACGTGAATTTGCCGCCTGGGTCGGGACCGATCATGCCATCGCGCTCGCCAACGGCACCGTCGCGCTTGATCTGGCGCTGCAGGGCTTGGGCATCGGCGCGGCCTATGGCGGCGCGGCGGATGACGAAGTTATCGTCACCCCACGCACATTCCTCGCTTCGGTCAGCTGTGTGGTGAATGCGGGCGCGGTGCCGGTGTTTGCTGATGTCGAAGCGGACAGCGGCAATATCTCCGCCGCCACCATCGCCGCCGTTCTGACGGAGCGGACCAAGGCGATCATCCCGGTCCACCTCGCCGGCTGGCCGGTCGATATGGACCCGATCATGGACCTCGCCCGGCCACGCGGGATCAAGGTGATCGAAGATTGCGCACAGGCGCATGGGGCCAAATATAAGGGCCGCAGCGTCGGCAGCATCGGCGACATCGGCGCCTGGTCCTTTTGTCAGGACAAGATCATGACCACCGGCGGCGAAGGCGGCATGGTGACGCTGAATGACCGCGAAATCTGGTCGCGGATGTGGTCGTATAAGGATCATGGCAAAAGCTGGGACGCGGTCTATGAGCGCGCTCACCCGCCCGGCTTTCGCTGGGTCCATGAAAGCATGGGCACCAATTGGCGGATGCTGGAAATGCAGGCCGCGATTGGCCGTATCCAGCTCGCCCGGATGGCGGATTGGACCGCGATGCGCACCGCCAACGCCAACCGCATCCGCGCGGCGCTCGCGCCCTTTGCCGGGCCGGAGGGTATGGTTCGGGTGCCGACCCCGCGCTGCGCCGCCTGTCCGGGCTGTGATACAGTCACCGGCTGCGTCCATGCCGAGTATAAATGCTACGCTTATGTCCACCCAGATCGGTTGGCCGCCGGGTGGGACCGCGACCGGATCGTCGCCGAAATCGTCGCGTTGGGCGTGCCCTGTTTTCAGGGCAGCTGTTCCGAAGTCTATCTCGAAAAGGCGTTTGACGACACTGGCTGGCGGCCGCTCCAGCGCCTCCCCGTTGCCCGCGCGCTGGGCGAAACCAGCCTGATGTGGCTGGTTCACCCGACCCTGACCGATGCTGATATGGATCAGACCGTGGCCGCGATCACCGCAGTGCTGACGGCCGCGAGCATCTGAACCGTGGCAAATCGGCCACTTGTCGGCGCGCGCAGGGTTGAACTATTCGGCTGCGCTTGATAGGGGCGCGCTCTAGCAGCACGAAGAGATTCGTGACTGGAGATATTCTATTGGCTGCGTCCCCGGCACATATGGGGCGAATGGCTGGGGAAAACCCCCGCTTTTGAAAGGACGAGTGGCGAGTTTATGCAGATCGTAGTGCGCGAAAATAATGTGGATCAGGCCCTGCGGGCGCTCAAAAAGAAGCTGCAGCGTGAGGGCGTCTATCGCGAAATGAAGCTGCGTCGCCACTATGAAAAGCCTAGCGAAAAGCGTGCGCGTGAACATGCCGCCGCCGTCCGCCGCGCCCGCAAGATGGAACGCAAGCGCTTGGAGCGTGACGGCGTCCGGTAAGGATTGGCGTTACCGCAAGCAAAACGGGGCGGCCTTGCGGGGCCGCCCTTTTTGTTTGTGCGCTTAGCGGCTTGCTGGTGTTAAGTGAGGCCAATGGGTATCGAGCGACATGTCACTTTTCGAGGTGATTGAGCGACTGATTGAAAGTCACGGCCAATGGCGGGGTTGATTGAGGCAACGACACTGACCCCCAATGGTGAGGGCTTTACCGTCACGCTCGATCCAGCATGGGATATTTGGGGCCCAGCGGGCGGTTACGTCGCTGCGATTGCCTTGCGCGCGGGCGGCTATGTTGCCCCGTCCGGTCACCGGCCTGTCACCTTGTCAGGGCAATTTATTCGCGCCGTAAAACCGGGCAGCCTCGATGTGCGGGTGGATTTGCTGAAGCCCGGCAGTACCATGTTATGGGCCATAAGCCTGTCGCAGTCAGGACAGCCAGTATTCCTTGCCCAGCTATGGACGACAGCGCGCGACGACGCGAGTATTCCCATCAGCCCAAACATGCCTGACGTTCCGCCCCCTGATGAAGTGCGGGCATTGCGTGACATCTGCGCCGAGCGCGGGATCAGCGAAATCGACTTTTGGAAGAATCTCGATGGGCGACCCGTCCACTTCAGGCAGTGGTCGGACCCGCCCTGCCAAGAGACGCATCAATATCGCTGGATGCGATTTCGCAAGTGGGAACCAACCAGCGATCCGTTTCTCGATGCGATGCGCAGCGTCATGTTGATCGATATTGGCGTGTGGCCCGGCCATTGGCACCGGCTGACCCAGGCCGCGAGCTATGTTGCCCCGTCGCTCGACATCGCGGTGCATTTCCATGGCGGGCCACTGGCCAGCCCTTGGCTGCTGAGCGACGCGGACAGCGATGTGTCGGGAGGCGGCACGATCAGCGGCAGGGTGCGCGTCTGGAGCGCGGATGGCCGCGCCATTGCCACTGGCAGCGGGCATTGTCTGGTCATTGCGGCAAAGACCTGATCTATTCATCGCCCGGTCCATGCACTTGCACAGCACGGCACAGCCTCTATAGCGCTGCGGATCATCCTTCCGGAGCACATCATGACCACCACCGCCGTCCCCTTGCGTCCCGTATCAAAGGGCGGCCTGTGGGTGCTCTGGATTGGCATCATCGCGCTGATGGCGGGAGCCGGCGCCTGGGCGATATTCCTGTCAAACCCGCCGCAGATCCGGGTCGAGGTGCTGGAGGCCGGAACCGGCCGGATGCCGACCGCGACTGATGTCGCCATCGTCAAATATGAGGGCCGCCTGGCCGATGGCACCGTGTTCGATGCCAATGACGAAGCGCCGCTGCCGCTCAGCCGCATGGTCCCCGGCTTTGCTGAGGGCCTGGTGCAGATGCGCATGGGTGGCCGCTATCGCCTGCATATCCCGGCCTCGCTGGGCTATGGCGCAGAGGGCGCTGGCCCGATTCCGCCGAACAGCGACCTGATCTTCGACATCGAACTGCTCGACATCAAGACTGAGGCAGAGTTTCAGCAGATGATGATGATGCAGCAGATGATGCAGCAGCAACAGGGCGGCGCTCCGGGTGGTCCCGGCGGCGCGCCGGGCGGCGGCGCACCCGGTGGCGGCGCTGGTGGTGGTGCACCACCGACACCCTGATCACATGACTATCCGTCGCGTCGCACGCGTCTAGCGATCCGTGCTGTGGCGGGGGCAGCCGATGAGCGCGCCTTCGCCTGAACCTTGGCTTCGGCGACGTCGGCTGTGTCGGCACCGCGCTCTGCATTTTTCTCCAGCATCACTTTCATCATCGCGATGATCGGGTCAGCCAGCGCCAGCCCCATGATGCCGAACAGTGCGCCGAATAACAGCTGCGCACCCAGCACCAGTGCGGGCGCGAGGTCGACGGTGCGCCGCGCCACCATCGGCACGATGATATAGCCATCGACCGTCTGGACGATGGCATAGACCGCGAGCGCATACAGCCCGCCTTCGGTCCCCATCGAAAAGCCGACCAGCACCATCAGCACCCCGGACAGGATCGCACCGATATTGGGGATGAACACCAAGATGCCGGTGATGATGCCGAGCAGTGCCGCCATCGGCACCCCGTAAATCCCCAGCAAGATCCACGTCGCCACGCCCTCAACCAGCATGCCGAGCAACCGCCCGGCCATCAGGCGGCGCAGAGTGTGACCCATGGCGTTGGCGACATTAAAGAAATGGTCACGCTGGCCGCTGGGCAGCAACCAGGCAAAGCCGCGCTCATACAGCCGCGGCTCCATCGCCAAAAACAGGCCGAGGACGAAGATCATCGTCAGCGAGGTCAGCCCGCCGAGCACGGTGCCCACCGCCGCGGTCACCTGACCGACCGACCCGGCGACATAGCGCAGCGCCTGTTCGGGGTCGAATTGCAGCTCGCCAAAACCATGCGTCCCGGCGAATGCCACCGCGCGCTCAACCTGGGTCATCAGCACCCGCTGCAATTCTGCCACCTGTCCGACCAGCTGGCTGCCCGCAAAAGTCACGATCCAATAGACCATCGCCACGCATGCCAGCAGCACCAGCGTAAGCCGCCAGCCACGCCCAATCGGTAATACCCGCCCCAGCAGCCGGGTGCCGCCATCGAGCATCGTTGCGAAAACGATACCGGCGAGAATGAGCAGCAAGGGTTGCGCTAGCATCCACGCCAGTGCGACCCCGCCGACCATCGCGATCCACACCGCGGCGCGTTGCACCTCACGCCGGATGAACGGGTCGCGCATTTCAGTGGGTCCGGGGGTCATCGTCATCGTCGTTGCTCCTCCGGGTGCGGGCTATTGGGCGGGCGGTGCTGCCGGTTGTGCTTGCCGTGATGCTGCGGCTGGCCGTGGCGGCGCCCCGCGTGTCGGCCGCAATGTCACGCCCGCCCGGCCGCCGCGCATCGCGGTGAACCAGCTGATCGGGTTGTACCACATCGACGTGCCATCAAGGCTGAAGGTAATGAACTCGGCCCGGCCGCCGATTTGCTCCAGCGGCACTGGCCCACCAACCCCGTTCGCGCCGGGTTCCTGCGCGGCGGAGGGGAAGCGCCCGTCGGAGCTGTTGTCGCGATTATCACCCATCACAAACACCTGTCCGGGGCCGACGCGGATCGGCGCAATATCGTCCGCGCCGGGGCGATAGCCGGTGTCGATGGTGTCATAGCTGACCCCGTTGGGCAGGGTTTCGCGGACGATCTGCACTTGGCAGACGCTGGTGCCGCTGGCCTGGCGCTGAATGCCGCCAGGGATGCCGTCGCACGGCTGATTGGCGTCGAGCGGCAGGTCGCGCGCTGGCATCACCTGCGTTGCGACCGGACGGCCATTCAGCCACAGGCGGCCCGCGCGCATCTCCACCACATCACCCGGCAGCCCGATGACCCGCTTGATATAATCCTCTCGCACGCCATTCGGCTCGACGATCACAATGTCGCCGCGCTCAGGCATTGATCCCAGCAAGCGTCCGGCAAAGGGCGGCAACAGGTGGAAACTGACCGACGCATAGGACCAGCCATAGGGATATTTGCTGACCACGAGCCGATCCCCCTGCAGCAATACCGGCATCATCGATGCCGATGGGATGTAGAACGGCTTGGCGACAAAGCTGTGGATCGCAAAGACGATGGCGAGCAGCACCGCAAGGTTACGCAGCTCAGCCAGCCAGCCAGCCTGTTGAGTGCCAGTCTCTGTCGCAGTCTCTGTCGCAGTCTCTGCCGCCGTCTCGGCGCGCGCGGCTTCGGGTTCGATAATCTCGGTCAAGCGGTCGGCTCCGTTTACGGGGCGGGCAGGGGCACCGCTTCCAATATCACAAAGGCTTGTGCCCAGGGATGGTCGTCGGTCAAGGTCAAATGGACATGGACGGTGTGCCCAGCGGGCGTCAGCTCAGCTAATCGCGCCGCCGCGCCGCCCGACAGCGCCAGTGTCGGCGCGCCCGACGGGGCGTTAATGACGCCAATATCCTTCATGAACACCCCGCGCTTGAACCCGGTGCCGACCGCTTTGGAAAATGCCTCCTTGGCGGCAAAACGCTTGGCCAGCGTGCCCGCCTTGGTGAACGGACGGCGGTTGGCCTTGGCCTGCTCAACCTGGGTAAACACCCGCGCCTCAAACCGCGCGCCGAACCGGTCGAGCGATTTCTGGATTCGCTCGATATTGCAGAGATCGGAGCCGAGGCCGATGATCACGAAAACCCTCTCCCTTCAGGGGAGAGGGACAGCGCACGCAGGGCGCAGGGAGAGGGGCTGCAGGCGAGCAGGCCGACTGCCCTCTCCCTCCCACTGGCTAGCAGCCAGCGGGCCCCTCCCTCTCCCCTGAAGGGAGAGGGTTGCCTCACCGCGCCTGATCCATCAGCGTCCGCATCCGCCGGACGCTTTCCTCCAGACCGATAAAAATCGCCTCACCGATCAGATAATGGCCGATGTTGAGCTCGGCGATGTGCGGGATCGCGGCAATGGGGATCACATTATCGAACGTCAGCCCGTGGCCAGCGTGCGGCTCTATGCCGTTCTTGGCCGCCAGCGCGGCGGCATCGGCGATGCGTTTGAGTTCCGCCTCAACCCCGGCCCGGTCGCCGTCGAGCGCGAGGTGGGCATAGCGGCCGGTGTGAAACTCGACGACGGGTGCGCCCAGCCGCATTGCCGCCTCGATCTGCCGCGCCTCTGGTTCGATGAACAGGCTGACGCGGATACCGGCGTCGGCCAGCCGCGCGACAATCGGCGCGATCCGGTTGTGCAGTCCGGCAGCGTCCAATCCGCCCTCGGTTGTCCGCTCTTCGCGGCTTTCGGGGACGATGCAGGCCGCATGCGGGCGGTGGCGGATGGCGATGTCCGCCATCTCATCGGTCGCCGCCATCTCCAGATTCAGCGGCAGGTTGGTTGCCGCCATGATCCGCGCCAGATCCTCGTCACGAATGTGCCGCCGGTCCTCCCGCAGATGTGCGGTAATCCCATCACCGCCGACCGCTGCAACAATCTGTGCCGCGCGCACCGGGTCGGGATGCTCACCGCCGCGCGCATTGCGGATTGTGGCCACATGGTCGATGTTAACGCCCAGGCGCAGACGTGTGGTCATGCGGTCTCCACAGCCCGGCTACCCGGTTTGATCGCGGGCAGCTCCGCCAGCTCTGCGGGCACGTCTTCGGGCGCATAGGTGGGGAAGTTGAGCTCGATCAGCGCCGCGAACGGCACGCCGAGTTCGGCAGTGCCGCCCGACCGATCAACCAGCGCCACCGCGCCGATCACCTCGCCGCCCGCCGCAGTGATCGTCTTGATCGCCTCACGCGACGACAGGCCGGTGGTGACGATGTCTTCGACCAACAGTATCTTGGCGCCGGGCTCGATCACAAAGCCGCGCCGCAGCTCAAATGTGCCGGTCGGCCGTTCGACAAACATGGCGGGCCGTTCCAGCGCGCGGCCAACTTCATGGCCGATAATCAGCCCGCCCATCGCGGGCGAGATCACGACATCAACCGCATTGCGCAGCTCACGCGGCAGTTTCTGGACCAGCGCAACCGCCATTCGCGCGGCCTGAGTCGCATCCATCAGCACCCGCGCACATTGTAGATAATGGCTGCTATGCCGCCCGGACGAGAGCAGGAAATGGCCGGTCAGCAGGGCGTCGGCAGCGCGGAATTCGGAGAGGATTTCGTCTTCGGTCATGATCGTAAGGGTGTTTCCGATTGGGAGAGAGAGGGCATTGGTTTGGGCGTCACTTAGAGGCGCTTGTGACTGGCGGCAAGCGGGTCTATAGGGCGCGCAACACCGCGCTGGCCCCGTTTTTGGCCCATTCCCGCTGGCGTCCCGATGACGCTACGGAAAAGCGCAAACCGTTTGATTCGAGCATAAGATGACCGAGGGTGAACGACCGATGATGCCGACGATGAATCGCTTATGTGCTGGCTGGATGCTGGCGCTGACAGCTATGGCCCTGGTGCCGACCACCGCCACCGCCACCGCAACCGCAACCGCAACCGCAACCGCAACCGCAACTGCAACGGCTGCACCTGCTGTGGCAGCATCCACGGCAACGCCCGCAACACCGCTTGCGCCGCCGATAGCACCTGCGCCCGCAATTGCCGCTCCCCCGGTTGATGGCGCTGCTGCAACCGCCGCTGCCCCGGCAGAGCGCCCGACCTTTGAATATGCCCGCCCGGTCGACGGCATCGGTCAGCCGGTCTCCGGCGGTATCGATTTCCAGCCGCAAGTGACCGCCAACGGCGAATATGCGCATTGGATGAACACCGCGATCCTGGTGCCGATGATGCTCATCATTTCGCTGTTCGTGCTCGGCCTGATGCTCTGGATTTCTGCGCGATACCGCGCCAAGGCCAATCCGGTGCCGTCTAAAACGACGCATAACACCTTCATCGAGATCGTCTGGACGCTGGTCCCGGTGCTGATCCTCGCCGGGATCGCGGTGCCGTCGATTGACCTGCTCGCGCGTCAATATGCGCCGCCGCCGGCTGATGCCATCACGGTCAAGGTCACCGGATATCAATGGTATTGGGGCTATCAATATCCCGATCACGGCATCGCCGAATATACCTCGCGGATGCTGACCGATGAGCAGGCGATCGCCGCCGGTGAACCGCCACAGCTGGGCGTCGACAACCGGATGGTGGTTCCTATCGGCCAGACGGTGAAACTCATCGTTACCGGTTCGGACGTGATCCACAGCTTTGCCGTCCCCGCCTTGTGGACCAAGATGGATGCCGTCCCCGGCCGCCTCAACGAGGTGACCTTCCGGGCGGAGCGCATCGGCGTTTATTACGGCCAATGCTCGGAACTATGCGGCGTCGACCACGCCTTCATGCCGATTGCGGTCGAAGTGGTGAGCCGTGAGCGCTTTGCACAGTTCGTCGCCTCACGCGGCGGCCAGATGCCCGGCGCAGTTGCCCGTGCAGCTCCCGGCGCGCCAGCGGCCCCCGCAACCCCGGCACCGCCCGCTGCCCCTGCCAATCCTGCTGTTGCCGCTCCTGCGGCACCGGCCCGCTAATCTGTCTTAAAAGGACGCGCCGACCATGACGAGCATCGCAGCCACTCCCGGCCACGCGGATCACGCCGACCACGACGATCATGCCGATCACAAGCCGCGCTTTTTCGTGCGCTGGTTCATGTCCACCAATCATAAGGACATCGGCACCCTCTATCTGTTGTTCGCGATTGTCGCGGGCATCATTGGCGGCGGCATTTCTGGTCTGATGCGGCTCGAACTCGCGCATGAGGGGATTCAGTATCTCCCCGGCTGGTCGGCCATGCTCGGCGGTGAAGAAAGCCGGGTTGCGGGCAACCATCTGTGGAATGTGCTCATCACCGCGCACGGCCTCATCATGGTCTTTTTCATGGTCATGCCAGCGATGATCGGCGGCTTTGGCAACTGGTTCGTCCCCATCATGATCGGCGCGCCAGACATGGCGTTCCCGCGCATGAACAATGTCAGCTTCTGGCTGACCTTTGTCGGTTTCGTGATGCTGCTCGGGTCCAGCTTTGTCCCCGGTGGCGCTGGCGGCAATGGCGCGGGTAATGGCTGGACCATTTATGCCCCGCTATCGACGTCAGGCTCGACCGGCATGGCCGTTGATATGGCGATCTTCTCGCTCCACCTTGCGGGTGCGGCGTCGATCCTCGGCGCGATCAACTTCATCACCACCATCTTCAACATGCGGGCGCCGGGCATGACCCTGCATAAAATGCCGCTGTTCGTGTGGTCGATCCTCGTCACCGCCTTCCTGCTCCTCCTCGCACTGCCGGTGCTGGCGGCGGCGATCACGATGCTGCTGACCGACCGCAATTTCCAGACGACATTTTATGACGCGGCGGGCGGCGGTGATCCCGTCCTCTACCAGCATCTCTTCTGGTTCTTCGGCCATCCCGAAGTCTATATCATGATCCTGCCGGGCTTTGGCATCGTCAGCCAGATCGTCTCGACTTTCTCGAAAAAGCCGGTCTTTGGCTATCTCGGCATGGCCTATGCCATGGTCGCCATCGGCGTCGTCGGGTTCATCGTCTGGGCGCACCACATGTTCACCGTCGGCATGAGCGTGAACCTGAAAATGTATTTCACCGCCGCCACCATGGTCATCGCGGTGCCCACCGGCATCAAGATTTTCAGCTGGCTTGCCACCATGTGGGGCGGATCGATCAGCTTCAAGACGCCAATGATGTGGGCGCTGGACTTCATCTTCATGTTCACCGTTGGCGGTGTCACCGGGGTGGTTCTCGCCAATGGCGGCGTCGATCAGAACCTGCACGACACCTATTATGTCGTCGCCCATTTCCACTATGTGCTTTCACTCGGTGCGGTGTTCGGCCTGTTCGCTGGCTTTTATTACTGGCTGCCCAAAATGTCTGGCAAAATGTACAGCGAAGTGCTCGGCCAACTGCATTTCTGGATCTTCTTCATCGGCGTCAACGTCATGTTCTTCCCCCAGCATTTCCTGGGGCAACAGGGCATGCCGCGCCGCTATCCGGACTATGTCTCCGCCTATGAATATTGGCACACGGTCAGCTCGTGGGGCTATGTCATCATGGCGACGGGTATGCTCTTCTTCTTCGTCAACATGGCCTACACGTTCATTGCCGGTAAAAAGGCTGCGGATAATCCATGGGGCGAAGGGGCAACGACGCTGGAGTGGACGCTGTCCAGCCCGCCGCCGTTCCACCAGTTTAACGAACTGCCAAAAATCGCCTGATCCCGGATCGGGTTAGCCGCTGCACCATCGTTTATGGGGGCAGCGGCCAACCCGCCGGTCGGAGCCAAGCCCCCGCAATGACCACCCCGCAAGCCTCAATCCCTGCCACCGCGGCCACGCTGCCAGCGGAGTGGCGCGACTTTCTGGCGCTCACCAAACCTCGGGTGATGAGCCTGGCGATCTTTACCGCGCTGTGCGGCATGCTCGCGGCGCCCGGGTCAATGCACCCGGTGCTCGGCTTTGCCGCGATCCTCGCCATCGCGCTGGGGGCTGGGGCCAGCGGCGCGCTCAACCAATGGTATGAAACGACGATTGACGGCCAGATGCGCCGCACCGCCGCTCGCCCGCTGCCTGCCGGGCGGATGGAGCGCGCTTCGGCGCTGCATTTCGGTGTCGGCCTCGGGATTTTCTCGGTGCTGCTGCTGGGCGTGGCGACCAACTGGCTGGCCGCGCTGATCCTGGCGGGTTCGATCCTCTATTATCTCGTCATCTACACCGCCTGGTTGAAACCACGGACGCCGCAAAACATCGTCATCGGTGGCGCAGCGGGCGCGTTTCCGCCGTTGATCGGCTGGGCCGCTGCCACCGGCACGCTGGCACCCCTGCCATGGCTGTTATTCGCGCTAATTTTCTTGTGGACCCCGCCGCATTTCTGGGCGCTGTCGCTGTTCGTGCAGACCGATTATGCGAAGGCTGGCATTCCGATGTTGCCGGTGGTTGCCGGGGAACGCGCGACCCGCACGCAGATCATGCTCTACACCCTGCCGATGGCGGTGGCCGCAATCGCGCCATGGCCGCTGGGCTATACCGGCGCGCTTTATGGCTGGACGGCGGCGGTGCTGACAGCGGTGTTCGTCGGGTTCGCTGCCCGAGTTGCAGTGCGGACGACCACCGCCGACGACGCGATGGTGCCTGAACGGCACTTGTTCAAATTCTCGATCCTGTATCTTTTCATCCTGTTCGCGGCCGTGGTCGCAGATCGCTGGTGGCCGCTATGACCGACAACCCATTGCCTGACGCGCCCGAAGCCGTTTCCCTCGACACCGCAGAGGTCCGCCGCCGTCAGGCCGCGCGGTCGCGGATCATGGGCATCGGCCTGTTCGCGCTCGCGGCGCTGTTCTTTGCCATCACGATTGCGAAAATCGGGATATTGGCCCCATGACGAGCGCCGCTCACCTGGCACCGCGCAACCTGCGCACCGCGTTGCTGGCGGGCGCGTTGGCGATATGCATGGTCGGCCTCGGCTTTGCTGCGGTTCCGCTGTACGATCTGTTCTGCCGTGCAACCGGCTTTGGCGGCACGACTATGCGGGTGAGCGAGGCTGAGGCGGCTGAGGTCAACGTCGCCAGCGGCCACGAAATCTCGGTCCGCTTCGATTCAAACGTGCGCGGCCTGCCATGGGATTTCCGGCCTGAACAACCGCGGGAGACCGTCACCGTCGGCGCGCGCGACATGATGATCTTTGTCGCCACCAATAACAGCAGCCGCGCGGTTACCGGCACCGCCACATTCAACGTCACGCCCAGCCAGGCCGGGCGCTATTTTGCCAAGATCCAGTGCTTCTGTTTTACCGAACAGCGGATCGAGCCGGGGCAGACCGTGCGGATGCCGGTGGTCTATTATGTCGACCCGCGCATCCTGGACGATGCCGACGCGCGCGACGTGCAGGAAATCACCCTCAGCTACACTTTCTTCCCGGTGGACGAAGCCGGGAACGGGGGTTAAGGGCAGGGCATAAACGGAGGACAGCGGGGCCAATTGCGCCGCCGCCAAGGCTAAAGGAACGACGGCAATGTCCGGAACGAAGCATCATGATTATCATCTCGTCGAACCCAGCGTCTGGCCGCTGATCGGGTCGTTCGCCGCGCTGACCATGTTCTTCGGACTGGTGCTGTGGATGCACGACAGCCTCTATGGCCCGTGGGTATTTGCGCTCGGCGTTTCGGGCGTCATTGCGACCTTCTATTTCTGGTGGGCCGATGTGATCCGCGAAGCGCACGCCGGCGACCATACCCCGGTGGTGCAGCTGCATCTGCGTTACGGCATGATCATGTTCATCGCGTCAGAGGTGATGTTTTTCCTCGGCTGGTTCTGGGCATGGTTTGATTATTCATTGTTCCCGGTTGCGGTCGAATGGGTTGATGGCGCGGCGCAGAACCTGACCGGCACCGACGCTGCCGCCGCCATCATGCAATGGCCGCCAAAGGGGATTGAGGTGCTCAACAGCTTCGATCTGCCGTTGCTCAACACCCTGATCCTGCTCTGCTCGGGCACCACCGTCACTTGGGCGCACCATGCGCTGCTGCATAATGACCGCAAAAACCTCATCCGCGGCCTGTGGCTGACGATCATCCTCGGCACGCTGTTTTCCAGCATTCAGGCTTATGAATATTATCATGCGCCGTTCCCGTTCGGGCAGATCAACTATTCGTCTGCCTTTTATATGGCGACCGGTTTTCATGGGTTTCACGTGCTGGTCGGCACCATCTTCCTGATCGTCTGCCTCGCCCGCGCCTATAAGGGGCACTTCACCCCGCAACAGCATTTCGGCTTTGAAGCCGCTGCCTGGTATTGGCATTTCGTCGATGTCGTGTGGCTGTTCCTGTTCGTCGCCGTCTATGTCTGGGGCGGCTGGGGCGCGCCGATCCACGGGTGATACGCCGTCATGACTGATCGCCCAGAACAGGGCACAACAACAGCTTCGGGGGGGCAGCCAGCGATCGCGCAGGCTGCCCTTTTCGGTCTGTGCCCGGCGTGCGGTGCGCGCACGTTGTTCGCCGGGCCGCTGGCCTTTGCCGAGCGCTGCACTGCCTGTAATCTCGACATTGCGGGCTATAATGTCGGCGATGGTCCCGCCGCCCTGCTGATGATCCCGCTTGGCGCGCTGGTTGTGGCGGGCGCGTTGTTGCTCCACTTCGCGCTCGGTGCACCTTGGTGGGTGCAGCTGATCGTCTGGATCCCGCTCACGACCGCGCTGGTCATCGCCGGTCTGCGCATCATCAAATCCGCGCTGATCGCCGTCGAGCACCGCCGCGCCGCCCATGAAGGACGCATCGCCCCATGACCCGCCCTCCGTTCCGCTTCCCCGTCATCCCCACCATCATCGTCGCGCTCGCCTGTGCCACGATGGTCGGTCTGGGTGTCTGGCAGCTTGATCGTGCCCACATGCGCGACCGGCAGAATGAGATTTTCGCCCGCAACAGCCGCAACGCCGAACCCGTGGCCTTTCCAGAACTCCCGCCCATCGCCGACACTTTGCTCTACCGCCGGTCGAGCGTCACGTGCCTGGAGGTCACCGGCTGGGAGCCGAGCGGCGGCACTGCAGCGGATGGCACCCGCGGCTTTCGCTTCATCGCGTCGTGCCGCACCGGGGCAGAGGGGCCGGGCGTGCTCGTCGATATGGGCGTCAGCACTGATCCCGCCCTGCGTCCTAGCTGGACTGGCGGGCCCGTTTTCGGGCGCATCACCCTGGCTCCGCAAGCCAGCGGGATGATTGCCCGGTTGCTGCTGTCAACGCCGCCGCCATCGCCGCTGCTGGTCGCAGATCGCGCCGCCCCCGGCCTGATGGTCAGCGCCGCGCCAGACCCGACGACCCAGCCGAACAGCAGCTGGGCCTATGCGTTCCAGTGGTTCCTGTTCGCCGTCGCGGCGGCGGTGATTTATGGCCTCGCCCTGCGCTGGCGCGCAGCGCCCGCAACCGCCGCGTCAGCACCGGCTAAGCGCGAGGGGGCGGACACTGCCGCACCATCTGCATCGACGACCACCGACAGCGCCAGTTGCAGCGACGGCGGCGCAGGCTGCGACTGACGGTTGCCGTCAACCTGCTGCACCGCTAGTCGCAATGCCCATGCAGTATCTCTCCACCCGCGGCGCCCCACAGCGTCTGGACTTTCGCGCCGCGACGCTGGCCGGGCTTGCGCCTGATGGCGGGCTTTATCTGCCTGAACGCTGGCCGGCGTTGACCCGCGCCGAAATCGCCGACCTTGCCGGCTGCGATTACGCAGAAACCGCCGCCCGCATCCTCAGCCCGTTCATCGGCGACAGTCTCGCCCCCGCCGAGCTGCGCGCGCTCACCGCCGCGGCTTATGGCGGGTTCAGCCATGATGCGGTGACGCCTTTGGTGCAGCTTGATGGACAGCACTGGCTGCTCGAACTGTTCCACGGCCCGACGCTGGCGTTCAAGGATGTCGCGCTGCAACTGCTCGGGCAACTCTTTGAGCGGTTCCTGACCGCGGACGAAGCCCCCCTGACCATCGTCGGCGCGACCTCTGGCGACACCGGCTCCGCTGCTATTCGCGCGGTGGCGGGCCGCGCCCGGGTCAGCATCATCATGCTCCACCCGCACGGCCGCATCTCCGATGTGCAGCGCCGCCAGATGACCACCGTCGACGCGCCAAATGTCCACAATGTGGCGATCACCGGCAGTTTCGATGATGCCCAGGCCATCGTCAAACGCATGTTCACCGATGCCGATGTCACATCGCGCATCCGCGTCGGTGCGGTCAATTCGATCAACTGGGCACGGCTGGCGGCACAGATTGTCTATTATTTCTTCGCCGCCGTCCGCCTCGGCGCCCCGGAGCGCCCGGTGGCGTTCAGCGTCCCGACGGGAAATTTCGGTGATGTGTTTGCGGGCTATGTCGCTGCCCGTATGGGCCTCCCCATCGCCCGGCTGGTCGTCGCCACTAACGTCAACGACATTCTCCACCGGGCGCTCAGCGCCGGAGATTATAGCGCCAGCACGGTTGTCGCCACCGACACGCCGAGCATGGATATTCAGGTCAGCTCGAACTTTGAACGGCTGTTGTTCGACCTTGGCGGGCGCGACGGCGCGGCGCTTAGCGCGCAAATGACGGCCTTTGAGGGCAGCAAGGCAATGCGCCTGACCAACGCCCAGCGAGAGGGCGCAGCCGCGCTGTTCAGCAGCACCGCCGTCAGCGCAGACGCCATGGCCGCCGCCATGGTCCACGCCTTTGACCGCGCCGGGCAGTTGCTCGATCCGCACAGCGCTGTCGGTTATGCGGCCGCCCGCGCGGCCAACCTGCCCGGCGACATTCCCGTGGTGACGCTGGCGACTGCGCACCCGGCGAAATTCCCCGATGTCGTCACCCGCGTCACCGGCCAAGTGCCCGTGCTGCCTGCCCGCCTCGGCGACCTGTTCAACCTGCCCGAGCATTGCACCGCACTGCCCGGTGATTATGCCGCGATCCGCGACTTCGCGCAGGCGCACGCTGCAGCATGAGCACGCCCGCCCCGCCCCGCATCGCCTCCGCCATCCCGCTGCTCACGCTCACCGGCGAACCGTGGGCCGACTATGCGCTGCTCGACAGCGGCGGCGGGCGCAAACTCGAACGCTATGGCGAATACCGCTTCATTCGCCCCGAACCACAGGCGATGTGGGCACCGGC
>JANOPV010000360.1:0-2283 GCA_031422035.1 Sphingomonas sp.
TGTCCGGTGCGGGCGGACTTTACACGGATCAACCGGGGGCCGAGGCGACGCAGCTGGTGGCGGACAGCGCGTGGCGGCGGCACCAGATGCCGGCCTATCACCTGATCGCGCCGGGCCGCGCCGGGATTACGCTGGTTAATATTGGCGTTGGACCATCGAACGCCAAAACCGTGACCGACCATCTGGCGGTGCTGCGGCCCGAAGCGTGGCTGATGATTGGCCATTGCGGCGGGTTGCGCCCGACGCAGCGGATCGGCGACTATGTGCTCGCCCATGCCTATCTGCGCGACGACCATGTGCTCGACACGGTGTTGCCGCCCGAAATCCCCATTCCGCCGATTGCCGAAGTGCAAGTCGCGCTGGCGGCAGCCGCGGAAACGGTGTCCGGCGAGAGTGGCAGCGACCTGAAACGCCGGATGCGGACGGGCACGGTGGTGACCACCGACGACCGCAACTGGGAACTGCGCTATTCCGAAAGCGCGCTCAGGTTCAGCCAGTCGCGCGCCATCGGCATCGACATGGAAAGCGCGACGATCGCGGCACAGGGATACCGGTTCCGGGTGCCCTATGGCACGTTATTGTGCGTGTCGGACAAGCCGCTGCACGGCGAGTTGAAACTGCCCGGACAGGCCAACCGATTCTACGAAGAAGCGATTGCCGCACATTTACAGATCGGCATCACGGCGTGCGACCTGCTGCGCGAACAGGGCAATAAACTGCATTCGCGAAAACTGCGCGCGTTTAATGAGCCGCCATTTCGGTAGACAGGAGGCGGTTAACGCGCCGCTCTTGCGCTAAAGCGGGGGCGGGTAACGAGCGGCCGTTTCGGTGAAGGCGGGCGGAGATTGTCGCCCTCACCATCCGCACGCACGCCCCGCATTCTGTTCGCGCAGCCACACCAATAGCGGCTCGAAATACGCCACCATCGCCCGGCCGCTCATTTCGCGGCTGCCGGTGAAGGCCTCCAGCGCGTCTGGCCAGGGGCGGCTGGCGCCCATTTCGAGCATCGCGTTCAGCCGGGTGCCTACCTCCTGGTTATTATAGAAGGAACAGCGGTGGAGCGGGCCGGTCCAGCCTGCTTGTCGACACGCGGCCTCGTAGAATTGGAATTGTAGAACGCGAGCGAGGAAATAGCGGGTGTAAGGGACGCTGGCCGGAATATGATATTTCGCGCCGGGATCGAAGGCGTTGTCGGGCCGGTCACCGCCTGGAGGCGTAATGCCCTGATATTGCAGGCGTAGCGCGTTCCACGCCGCATTATATTGCGCGGGACGGATTTGCCCGGAGAATACGCCCCAGCGCCAGCGGTCGATGAGTAAACCGAACGGCAGAAACGCGACCTTGTCCAGCGCCTGGCGCAGGAGCAGACCGACATCGCCCTCAGGCCCAGGCACCGCAGTCGCGGGCATCAGGCCGATCTGCACCAGATAATCAGGGGTCATCGACAGCGCGACCATGTCGCCAATGGCCTCGTGAAAGCCATCATTCGCGCCATTGAGATAGAGGAAACTCTGGTCATTATAGGCGCGCTGGTAATAATTATGACCGAGTTCATGGTGGATCGTGACAAAGTCGTCGCCATTTACGCGGATGCACATCTTGATGCGCAGATCGTCGCGGTTGTCGACATCCCACGCGCTGGCATGACAGACAACTTCGCGATCCTGCGGGCGGGTGAACATCGAGCGCTGCCAGAATGTTTCGGGGAGCGGATCAAAGCCGAGCGATGAAAAGAACCCCTCGCCTGCACGGACCATGCGGATGGGATCATAGGTTTGCGCTGTCAGCAGCTGGGTGACATCAGGGCTTGGCGTGGTATTCGCAGGGGTCGGCGGCGCGACGAGATCGTATATCTGTCCCCATTCCTGCGCCCACATATTGCCGAGAAGGTCGGCGCGGATCGGGCCAGTCGCGGCCTGAACCTCGTCGCCATAATGGCGATTGAGCCCGGCGCGGACGTAGCAATGGAGCGCGTCATAAAGCGGCTTCACCTCTTGCCACAATCGCTCGGTCAGGGCGGAGAACTGCTCCGGCGTCATGTCGTAGTTGGACCGCCACAGCGCGCCGACATTAGCAAAGCCAAGCTCTTCTGCGCCATCATTGGCGATTTCCACCATGCGCGCATAATCACCGGCAAGCGGCGCGCCGACATTGGCGTGCCAGCTAGTCCACATTTCGGCGAGCTCGGCAGGGTTGCGGTTGGTGCCCATCGCCGCTTCGATGTCCGAACCGTTGACTTCCGCGCCGTTCAGCGTGCCGCGACCACGCCCATAGGCCGATGAC
>JANOPV010000361.1:0-1692 GCA_031422035.1 Sphingomonas sp.
GCGCAGCGAGTCAGCGTTTCATCCATCGGCGCATAGGCAGTGCCATAGCGGGCAATGCCGCGTTTTTCGCCGAGCGCGCGGGCGAGCGCATCGCCCAGCGCCAGCGCCGAATCCTCGACCGTATGGTGCTGGTCGATATGCAGGTCGCCGGCGACCGTCAGATCAATGTCGATCAGCGAATGGCGCGACAATTGTTCGAGCATATGGTCGAGAAAGCCGATGCCGGTGCTGACCGCATAGGTGCCGGTGCCGTCGAGGTTGATGACCCCGCGAATCTGGGTTTCCTGGGTGATCCGTTCAATGGTGGCGGTGCGCATAGCGCCCCCTATAAACCGCGCCGCCGCTGGTGCAACCGTGGCAAAAGCGCTTGACCAGCGGGCCGAGCGCCGCCAACCCATCGCCCATGAGCGAGACGACCCCCGACAGCCTGATTCCCTATGACGACATCGTTCAGGAGGCGCTGCGCGCCGTGGTCGGCCGGGTGTTGCAGGAAATCATCGATGGTGGCGGGACTTTGCCCGGTGGGCACCATTTCTACATTACCTTCAGAACCCACGCACCCGGGGTGGATATTCCGCAGCATCTGCGGGAGCGGTTTCCCGATGAGATGACCATCGTCCTGCAGAACCGGTTCTGGGATTTGATGGTCGGCGACGATTTTTTCTCGGTCGGGCTGTCGTTCAACCAGATGGGCAGCATCCTGACGATCCCGTTTCCGGCGATTACCGCCTTTGTCGACCCGTCAGTCGATTTCGGCCTGCAATTTCATGTTGACGCCGCTGCTGGCGCTGAGCCGCATGAGGCCGCCGAAAACGACCAGCCTGCCGCTGCGCCGATTGAGGATGGATCAAACGTGGTGAGCGTGGATTTCGGCCGGAAAAAGTGACCGCGACGCGGACCGAAACCGATAGCTTCGGCGCGATTGATGTTCCCGCCGACACCTATTGGGGCGCGCAAACGCAGCGGAGCATCGCGAACTTCCCCTTTGGCGCGCGGGAGGCGATGCCCATTGAGCTGATCCATGCGCTGGCGATGGTCAAGCTGGCGGCGGCGCGGGTGAACCGGCGGCATGGGCTGGACGCGGGCATTGCAGACGCTATCGAAGTGGCGGCGCAAGAGGTCATCGACGGCAAGCTCGACGACCAGTTTCCGCTCGCCATCTGGCAAACCGGCAGCGGCACCCAGACCAATATGAACGTCAATGAGGTGATCGCCGGTCGCGCCAACGAGGCTCTGACGGGCACGCGCGGCGGCAAAATGCCGGTGCATCCCAACGACCATGTGAATATGAGCCAGTCGTCGAACGACAGCTTTCCGACGGCGATGCATGTGGCGGTGGCGCTGGCGGTGCGCGAACGGCTGGGTCCGGCAATGGCAAAGCTCGAGACAGGACTCGACAGCAAAGCGCAGGCGTGGCGTGACATCGTCAAGATCGGGCGAACCCATCTGCAAGACGCAACGCCGATTACGCTTGGGCAAGAATTTTCAGCTTATGCCTATCAAGTGTCGATGGCGCGGCTGGGCATCGAAAGCTCAACCGAGGGCGGGATCCATGCGCTGGCCCAAGGGGCGACCGCTGTCGGCACCGGGCTGAATGCGCCTGCGGGATTCGATGTCAGTGTGGCCGCAGAGTTGAGCAAGGTCAGCGGCTTGGCGTTGCGAACAGCCGACAACAAATTTGAGGCACTCGCC